>NZ_JBFTSN010000009.1:0-56020 GCF_056400045.1 Paenibacillus sp. 01L418 | reverse complement strand
GCTGTAGAGCGGATTCTCATGATACACAGGCTTATATCCTTGATGCTCTGAACTTGATAATGTCAAATGAATTCCGGCCTGCTCGATAGTCTGAATATCACCCTTGCTTAAAGCTTCTTTGGCTGCTCGGCAGGGAATCATTATTGAAGTTGAGGTAATGGCAGCCTGTTGAAATAATGTATGAATAGCCTCATTGGTTCCCCATGTTATTCCATAATCATCCGCATTAATAATTAATAATCGATCTGATTCTTTATATCCAAATTTAGAATTCATTTACTCTCTCCCTAATACAAGTTGAAACATGAATAAGGGCGTAAGCACATTTGTGCCTACGCCCTTGCCCAAGTCATTTATTTCCGTTCAATATATACTGGTTATTCAATTCAATTTATAGTTGTCTTATTTTAAGAGCCTAAATCAGGTTGGTCCAAGAAGCTAACTGTGTTATCCGTCGTTCCATGCAATTCAAAGATAATAATCTCATTATCACCTTGCTTCAATAATGGACCTGGCACATACAATCTCTTCTGCGGTCCAATATCCCAATAACGACCCAGATTGAAACCATTGATAAACACGACCCCTTTGGTCCACCCTTCCAAACTAAGGAAAGTATCACATGGCTCATCCACAATTAACGTTCCTCGGAAGAAGCTCGGACCTGTTTGTTCCGTGATGTTCCCGAATTGCAAACCCGATAAGTCCGTTAGCGGTAACGTGTACGTCGTCCAATCCGACAAGAACTGGCGCCCAAAACGTACCCCTTCGGTAATCCCTTTCCGGTCTTTCATATAAGGTCCGTAATTAACTCGGCCTAAATTCTCAACAAGGATAGAGACCTCTACTCCTTCAGCAGGCACTTCAAATTCTATCTTCACATCGGTATGAACGCGGTCCAGAACACCAGCCGGCTGTCCGTTAATGAAAATTTGTGCGCGGTCATGCACGTCTTGCAAGAAAAACTGATCTTTAGGACGTGGTCCGCTAATAAACGTACGATAATGAATAAATCCGTAATCCTGCCCCAGTTTTTCCATTGTCTCAGGGTATGCCGTATAAATAGGTGCAGAGATGTTGTCCAAATTAGCCGCTAATGAAGCTTGCTCGGTCATTTTCACTTGTCCATACGCTTTCCTAGCGATCGGAGCTGGCAATTCACATGCAGGTACATCCACATATTTGGAGATAACATCGCGCACCGCATAATATTTAGCGGTCGGTTCACCGGATTCATTTAGCAAGGCATCATAATCATAGCTAGTCACCGTAGGTTCATAGCTATCCGCCGTATGGCCGTTCGCTCCGTTGTAGAAACCAAAGTTTGTTCCGCCATGGAACATATAGAAATTAACGGACCCGTTCAGACTAAGCATTTCATCAAGCACACTCGCGACATCCTCAGCGGGACGGGTATGATGCTCCTCCCCCCAATGATCAAACCAACCGTTCCAATATTCCATACACATAAATGGCGCATCCGGTTGATATTGTTTAAGCTTCTCGAACGCTTCTGCTGGCCGAGAACCAAAATTCACCGTTGCCAGAACACCATCGATCATACCGCCTTGCAGCATTGCATCTTCAGGTCCATCGGAGGTGAATAGCAGAACGTCTATTCCACGTGCAATCATGCTTTCTTTTTGATGAATCAAGTAGCGTTTGTCATTGCTATAGCTTCCATATTCATTCTCGACCTGCATCGCGATGATCGGCCCGCCATTGGTGCATAGAAGCGGTTTTAATTTCGGAAGCAGCACATCATAATAAGCATCTACATGATCTAGAAACGGCTTATGGTAGCAGCGCAGGCGCATATCAGGGTCCGCCAGCAGCCAAGATGGCAATCCGCCAAATTCCCATTCCGCACAAATATAAGGCGCTGGTCGAACAATAACATGCAGCCCGATTTCTCCAGCCAGCTCAATAAAACGAACGATATCCGCCATGCCTTCAAAATAAAATTGGCCTTTCTTCGGCTCGTGAAGATTCCATGGGACATACGTTTCCACGGTATTGAGCCCGCAGGCTTTTAATTTTGCAAGTCGATCTTGCCAATGCTCAGGTACAGTTCGGAAATAATGAAAAGCTCCTGAGAGAAGACGTATCGGCTGATCATTATAATAAAATGAAGATCCTGAATAATTAAATGTAGTCATTTATTTCCCGCCTTATAAAATAGTTAAATCATTAATTAAGCATAATGACTCGCTATAGCCTGATTGATTCTCTCTCTTGTCGCTAACAGCCATTCTCCACTGCCCTTTGGATAAACAGAGAACGTCAATGGTTCTTGCAAACCCTCTTCCAACAGCTTTATCGTCTGTTCTTTGCCAATCTCCTGCTCTAGCAGCTCGAGTGCGCGCAAGTCTTGCATCGCCTCATAGAGAACTTCCAAGCGAATAGACTCAATTGGACCCTCTTCGCCAGGATAAACCAAGAAGGAATCTCCCGAAGGAAACGCAAGCTTTGCATCCGTTGACCGATAGGGATCCAGCTTCTGATCGATGGAGTACTGCGAATACCAGAAATTAAAACCCCAATGCAGAAAGCCCTTCAATCCAAACTTATACAACTGAAGCCCAATAACCCGGTTTCTAGAGGAAGGCATGTTAAAAAAACGATTGGACACTTCTTGATGCTGCGCACAGCAATAATAGGTCCATAAATCCGGAACGCCATGCTCCAGAAACGGTTCGATATGATTGTTCCCCGGAATCGGTCTTTGCACTAGACCCCGCTCATACATATCCAAATCAGACAGCGCGTCCATAATAGGATAATCAGACAAATGCTTACGCACGATCTGGCTTGCAGCCTGATAGGATTCCAATTGACTGAGGTCCGGCTCATCCGAAATATGGAACCAGCTTTGCTGATCCAGTCCATTTTCTTTCAAGTAGCGATCAAGACTCGGCAGGAATTGATCCAAGAAGCTGCGATAAGCTTCAGAGGATGCATCCGTCTCCCAGCCGAATAGTTTTCTCTCTTCTCCTTGTACCGTTCCCATAATTTTCGGAGCGCATTTTGCTCCCCATTGCGTAAACAAGTGTGAAAACTCAAAGTACTTCACGTCCAGCTTCTTGCACATCGTTACCCACCGCGTAAGTTGATCAAAGCCAAATGTATAAGTATCTCCCTCCACATCAACTTTCACCAGTTGGACAGTTGGACGCTCACCTCCAACAAGGGTATCGAGCGGCGGCGTAAAGAGTGGCGTCAATACCATGTTCATGCCGTGCTTGACCATCGCGTCCACATAACGTTCCAGAAGCGTCCAATGCGCTTCACTAAAGACTTCGACACCGTACTGCGTTGCAATACAATCCACATGAAACCATTCCGTGTGAATTAACTGCTGCGCGGGCAATGCAGCAGGGATGACTGTCAATTGAAATGTATCGGATACCGCTAAGGACTCCCCTTCCTCTGATTGGAAGGAGAATTGAATGGAATGAACACCCGCAGCGACAGATTCATCAAGCTCCACGCTCACCCAAATGGAACGCCACTGCTCAGGTACCGCATTAATGGATTGTTGATTCAGCTCATATAATGGATCTGGATATAGTCCCGGTGTCGTGCGCAGGACGTTATCATCAGGATTTGTGAAACATGGCATCTCCGAAGGAGCCAGCCCAACAGACCTAATCAAAATACGGTCTGCAAGGTCGGAGTCGATGTTTACATTTATATTTTTTAAGAGAGTATCTGAGGTGTATGCGACTTGGAAGGAATAGGTTTCGCCGAAAAGCGCAGAAGCGCTTTGAAAGGTTTGTTCGGTTGGCGTCTCATCTGCGAATACTTTTGCCAACGAGCTTAGTAGTTTCGTCTCAAATTGAACTGGATTATTCATACATCTTGCACCTCTTTAAATTAGAATGCTTTCTGCAAAATCTTTGAGATTGATGCTGTTTCCATCTACTCTTGATTGCTCCGCCGCGAAGGCCATTAAATGGCTTTGAACGGATTGACTTGCCGAGGTAAGTCCCTCACTCTTGCCATCTTCTCTTACCAGCTTTAAGAAATCCTTGAGTAAACCCATATCACCGCCGCCGTGGCCAACATGACCTCCCATATCTTCAAATGAGATTCGCTCAATCTTGCCGCTGCCAAAGTGGATCACTTCAATTTCATTTTTCTCCATGGCGCCGCGGATTTCACCTTTGGTTCCCATAAGCTTGATTGTGCGGCTGACATCTCTAGTAAATGCGCTCATCGTAAATGCTGCAGTGACGGAATTCGCAAACTCCAAATTCACAACCTGKTGGTCAACAACATCKTTGTCACAATGATAGACGCATCTGCCATAAGGTCCTTCCTCAAGCGCCTTATAACGCGCACTATAGCTCAGATCATTACTAATTGCCGAAGTTGGCCAATTCGTATCCTCTGTTAAATAGTAATTAGGCGCGTAGTAGAGACATTCGTCTGCCACTGGACACCCGTCTAAGCAGCGTAACGGCGCTCCTGCCGGCGCTTGATCGGCTGTGAAATGTGAGAGTGATCCGAAGGAGGATACACGAACACATTCCGAACCAGCCAACCAGAGCAAAATGTCCAGATCATGACAGGACTTCGCTAGAATCATTGGACTAGAATCCTCTTTCCGGCTCCAATTTCCTCTTACGAAGCTATGCGCTTGATGCCAGAACCCTACATTTTCATTATGCGTGATAGACATTAATTTACCAATTGTTTCTTTTTCTAATAATTCTTTAATGGTAGAGAAGAAATTCGTATAACGAAGCACATGACAAATCGAAAACACTCGATTTAACTGAGACGCCTTTTCTCCCATAAGCAAACATTCTTTGGCATCGGGAGACATCGGCTTCTCAAGCAGCACATGATAACCTGCCTCAAGTGCTTTCATTGTCGGATCAAAATGCTGTTTATCTTGCGTGCAGATGAGTACGGCATCGGCTAGTTTTGGCATAGCGAAAAAATCATCCCAGTTCTCAAAACACATATTATCTGCAATGTTATGTCTAGCTTGGAAGCTCTCCCTGCGCTCTGCAACCGGCTCTGCAACAGCTACAACTTGCAGCTCATTAGGATGAGCAAGAGCATACTCCAAATAGTTGACACCCCGCAAGCCCGCTCCAATTATGGCAACCGTTACTTTTTTCATAATTAATCTCTCCTCGATGTTGTAAGTCTATCTATTCCTTGACGCTTCCTACGGTCATGCCTTTAACAAAATACTTTTGCAAGAACGGATATACGAGCATAATGGGCAAAGCACCCATAAAGATTTGCGCATTTCGAAGTGTCTTCTCGCTTAAGTTGTCCATCACTTTAAGCTGCTCAATAGACATGGAAGACATTTGGGCATTAATCGACATAATTAATGTAGACAGATACGTTTGCAATGGGTACTTTTCTGGTGAATTCAAGTAAAGAATGCCATCAAACCAAGAGTTCCAATGCCCAACAATCGTGAACAAGCCAATCGTTGCGATCGAAGGAAGCGATACAGGCAAATAAATTTGCCAAAGCACACGCCAGTGTCCCGCACCGTCAATTGTCGCTGCCTCATCCAGTTCTCTCGGAATGGATCTGAAGAAATTCAGCATGAGCACCATATTCCATACATTCAAAGCACCCGGCAAAACGAGCGCCCAAATCGAATCAATGATGCCTGTATCTTTGACAATGATATACGTAGGAATCAATCCGCCGCCGAAAAACATCGTTATCGCAAAGAACCATACATAAGGGGTTCTAAATTTAAACTGATGATTAGATTTCGCAAGCGGAAAAGCGGTAATAAATACAAGCAGCATATTAACAGCCGTCCCAAGCACGACCCGCTGTACGGATACCCATAATGATCGGAAGAACTCAACCTTCTCTCCCAAGTATTGATAGGCATCCAAGGAGAAGCCGACAGGCCAAAGCTTAACTTCTCCTGCCATCGCAGCCGTATTCGAGCTAAGTGAGATGGAGAGTAAATGAATAAACGGGATAATACCAAGCAGCGTGATAGCTGTTAACAACAACGTATTGAAGACGACAAAAAGCTTTCTACTGATTGATGGTTTGTGTATCACTGTATTACCTCCGTTCTAGAATATTCTGTAGTTGTTAAGTTTATAAGCCGCATAGTAGGTAATGGATACTAACCCTAATGAAATGACCGATTTAAAGAGGCCGATTGCCGCTGCCGGTCCGAATTGCTGGCTGAACATCCCTAGTCGATAAACGAATGTATCAATGATATCTGCGCCTTCATAAACGGTCGGGTTATACATAATTAGAATTTGTTCGAAGCCAGCATTTAGAATTCCGCCTAAGCTTAATACGCCAAGCAAAATGAGTATGGGGGAAATGCCTGGAAGCGTAATGTGCATCACTTGCTTCCATTTGCCTGCTCCGTCAACCTCTGCTGCTTCATAAAGCGTTGCATTGATGCCTACAATGGCAGCGAGCATAACAATCATATTGTAGCCCATGCCTTTCCACACATCTGATCCAATGACAATGCCTCTGAACCAGTCATTGTCGAGCATAAACATAATCGGCTGAAATCCCATTTCGGTTAACAAGCCATTAACAGGTCCGCTCAGCGAGAACAATTCAATGACGACTCCGCCAAGCACGGTCCATGACAGAAAGAACGGAAGGAAGATGGCAGATTGAATGAAACCTGAGAACCATTTTCTTGTTACTTCATTTAGCAATAACGCAAGAATAAGAGGAACAAGCAAAAACAGGATCATTTTGAAAATCGCAATAATGATCGTATTCCAAAGCACTTGACCAAAATCCGGCAACGCAAATACGTAACGGAAATTGTCAAAGCCTACGAATTCAGATTTAAAAAAACCGGATAATGGTTCAAATTGTTGAAAAGCCATCACAAGGCCAGCCATAGGACCGTATGCATAGATCAAAGTAGCGATAACACCGGGCAGTAACATCAAATGTAGTACATATTCTTTTTTCAGCGTTCTCATAGATGACCCTCCTAACCAGCTGCTAATTTTAAAGCGGGAGGAGTTGTCGACTCCTCGACTCGTCTCTCCCGCTTTTGATTGATTTAAGATTTAATTTTTCGCTTGCTCGCCGTACCATGCATTAACTTCTGCTGTAATATCATCGCCGCCTAGCGATTTCCAGCTTGCAACGAACTTATCAAATTCATCAATGGAAGCGCCCATAATGATCTTTGTAAAGGATTCCTGCATAAGCTTATCAAGCTGAGCACCTTTTTCTACTTGTGTTTTTGTAGGAAGGCCATAGAATTCATTGTTTACAAACGCTCCGCTTTCTTTAATTTTACGCGTCGTTCCCCAGCCGCCATCTTTTGCTGCACGGCTGTAATATTGACCCCAATTGACGCCTTTGGAAGCATCTTTTGTATTGCCTGCGAGGAAATCGGTTCCTGCTTTGAATACGTCCGCCACGTTCTTGTAGTTCTCATCATCCAGCGTAATTTCAGTTTGTTTAGCGTCGAGTGCTTTGTTTACTTCTGTATAGATGGTTTCAATTTGAGCCGGGTTGTAGATACGTGGATTAAACCAGTTGTATACATAACCATTCTCGGCTTTGTTTTTCTCTAAATATTGTTTGTTACCCATTTCGATATAGAAGTTGATCATTTTAATAGCAGCTTCTGGATTTTTCGCTTTTTTGTTTACAGCGAAAACCTTGCCAGCGCGAATTTTCGGAACGAGTGATTTTGCTGGACCGTCCAGCCCTGGAATTTGAACAGCAATCCATTCAGCCTTCGGATCTTTGTCAATATTTAAATTAAGCGGCCAGTTCGGGTACCACCATTCTCCGTAGGAAATACCTACCTTGCCCGAAGTAAGATCTTCTACTGCTTTGTTCTCATCCTTCAGCGCAAACTCCTTATTGAGAATGCCATTTTGGTACCAAGACTGCAGCTTGCTAAGTGCCGTCTTCACCTCAGGTTGAATAAGGCCCGGTATTAGTTTATCTTCACCATTTTTGATCCAAGCCGTTTGAGCATCACCAATGGATGGGTAAGCTCCGAATCCGTTAAACAATCCTCTTACATCAAAGCCCCAGAAAAACAACGTTTTCTGCAATGAAATACCATAAGTATCATTTTGCTTGTTTTGATCTGGATCGTTTTTCACAAATGCTTCTGCAACCTTCTCCAGCTCATCGATTGTCGTAGGCGCTTGCAAGTTCAAATTATCCAGCCAATCCTTCCGAATCCAAAGCAGCTGCGTGGATAGGAATGGATCTTCAAAAGCTGGAATGGCCAGCTGTTTGCCGTCTGCGTTATAAGTCTTCATTGCAAAGCCGCCATCAGACTCCATATATTTCTTAAGTGTAGGAGATGCATATTGCTCATATGCTTCTGTCAGATCAGCGAGCATATCTTGCTTTTTCAGCTTTTCGAAGTTTTTCGGGTCCAGCTCCAAAATATCAGGCAGGTCGCCCGATGCCATCGCAAGTGAGAACTTTTGTTCAAATTGGCTGGAAGGCACGGTCCATTTATATTTCACTTCGATGTTCATCATCTCTTTTAAATCTTTAAAGTAAGCATTTTGATCTGGTGTAATTCCTTTTGGCGTTCTTGAATCCTCAGGTGGATTAAATCCAAGCACTTCTGTAACCGTAACCGGTTCAGCGTATTTACCGAATGGATCTGGCGGAGTGACTTCAGTCTGGTTGTTCTCTGTTGACGGTTTAGAAGTGGATGTGTTTCCTTTGTCATTTCCTTGGCTGGAGCATGCTGTAATGGCTGAAGCAGACAGCGATAACAACAAAATCATCTTCATTGTCTTATAATTTTTCATATGGAACACTTCCCCCTTTTGATAATGTTAGTAGCCCTGATCCCTGTGTTTATTATATTTCGAGAGGGAAAGCGGTTTCAATTTCACTTTTTTTACATCGCTTTTGAATTTTTTACTTATTGCGAATTTCGATACTCTTGAGGTGATAGACCCGTCATTTTTTTGAAAAAAGTCGTAAAATACGAAGCCGAGTCAAAACCCGCCTTACTCGCAATTTCATTTAATTTCAAGGAAGTATTCATCATCAGATCGATGGCAACGGTCATTTTTGTAGATTGAATGTACTCTAATAGATTATGCCCTGTGATCTGCTTATAATAGCGAGACAAATAGGATGGATTAAAATGCACCTCGTCCGCAATAGCCGTTAGAGACACATCCTTAGAAAGATTGTTATGAACATATTGATGAATTTGTTCGATAAGCAATTGTTTAAATTCTTCTTGCTTCATCTCTCCGCTCATATCGGATTCAGAAGCATTCGATTTTTCGTAATCAACAATAACCATTTTTTGGCCAAATGCCGCTCTTTTCTGAATCATTGCACGAACAGCTTCCACTTGGAGATGGAGCGTATCCCACTTTCCTAACAAATTTCCAGAAATGCCGAATGAAACTGAAGCCGAGAGAACCTCAACGCATTCATTCTGTACAAGCTCAAGAATTCCTTTCATATAGGATGCGATGCCTTGCTCCTTCGTATTCTCATCTGGTTGATTCCCTCGAAAACGTCCCAATAATTCCTCATCCGCTTGAAGAATCCATAGAAGTGAGCTGCCATTGTAGATAGCTTTCTCTCTAGCTATGGAAGCCGGCAAATGATTGTCAAAAATCCGCTGCACCGATTCCAGCACCTTTAAATTTTCAACCTCAAGCCGATCCACTTGTCCTACCAGGAAGAAAGCGGGGCGCTCAGCAGCAATGCCAAATTCCACTTCTGCATAAATGGACTCAGTCAATAAAGAAGGAAGCGGCTCTCCGTCAAGCATAGCTTCCATCATTTCTTTTTTTAGATAAGGCTCGGCGATTTGAATATGTCTTTGCGCCTTCTCCTGCTGCAGCTTAACGCTTTTCTCTTCTTCCAGCTTACCTATTACCTCTTTTACCGCTTGGAAAATAGGCTCAATGCCTTCTGTTTTCAAAATATAGTTTTCTACGTTTTTCTTTAACGCTTCGTATACGTAATCAAATTCGCTATACCCTGTAAGAAAAATGACTCGGCATGCGGGCCAATAGTATACCATCTCATCCACCAATTGCAGGCCATTCTTCTGAGGCATACGAATATCGCTGATCAAAATATCCAGTTTCGTCTTTTTTGCTATTTCAAGCGCTTCACCAGAGGAATAGGCTTTGCATATATACAGCTCAAAGTCTTTGTTTCCCTGAAAAAGCTGCACTAGGCCATTCACAATGACAGGCTCGTCATCTACTATTAACAATCGGTACATTATTGTGCCCCCTTATTCTCAAGATGTATGATAAGCTCCACTTTTAATCCGCCGTATTGGCTTCGGGAGACAAATAAGCCGCTGTCCGCTCCATAAATTAATTTTAGGCGATTGCTGACGTTAATTAATCCCGTTTTCTCAATCTGCTTCGTTTTGACTGCAAGCTGCTCCTGCAACTGCTCAATTTTATCATCTGTTAATAAACTGCCGTTGTCCTCTACGGTGATGCGTACGATATCATCCTGATAGCTGGCTCCAATATAGACAACTCCGTTCATCGTACCATCTTCAAAGGCATGATCAAATACATTCTCTACGATCGGCTGAATGATAAGTCTTGGAACGTAAACGGTATGCAATTGATCTGAAATCTCCGTGTATTCATACGAAATGCGGTTGGAAAAGCGAATACATTGAATCTCACAATAATCGAGCGCATGCTGAAATTCCTTATTAAGCAGCACTTCATCAGAACCGCTTCTTGTAATGTATTGATAATAGCTTCCCAGCTTTTGGGAGAGCTCCGCCGCACTATCCGAGTCGCCTACCTTACACATCATATAAATGTTAAAAAAGCTGTTGTATAAAAAATGAGGGTTAATTTGAGATTGCAGCTGCTTTAATTCCGAGTGCTGCAGCGCTATCTTTTGTTCATAGTTTTCCTTTATGGAAACTTTCAAGCGATGTGCCATCCGATTAAAGCTTTGAAATAAATAATGAAATTCATCCTTTGTCTTGGATTCGATCACTAAGTTCAGATTATCTGTTTCTATCATACGAAACGCCTTGCCTAGATTGGACAATGGGCGATGGATCATGACGTTAACGGAGAATGAATAAAGCAAAAGAATGATAATGGTAATGCTGAACAGCAAATAATACAGCGTATAAAACTGGCTTAATGATCTAGTGATCTCGTTCTGATTCACATACATAATTAATGACAGATTTAAAGAGCTTACAAAATTATGGATAACAAAATAACGGATGCCGTTTACCTTCTCCATTTTGGACATATTGTCATCTTGCTCATTAGGTAATTTAACCAGCTGTTGCTGTACAATAATAGCTTGCGCATCTTGCGTCGTCGCAAATACACTCCCCAGACCCTCGCTCCCAAGCAAAACCTCTGACTCCTGATAGAGGGTAGTAATGGTATGCAGCTCTTCGAGCAGCTTCACTTTAGAAATTTCGATATACGACCATATGCCATCATTATTTGCCGTTTCAATAAAGAAGATCCGATCACCATCTAGGTAAAAAGAGGGCTTAATTGCAACGCCTATAAGCTTAGAAATAAGCTCGTATTCATCATTTGGCGTATTGGTAACCCCATTCGAAATCGAGATGGTTTTACCCTCTGAAGCAATATAAACGCCTGCATTAAGTACGTATTCACTCGAATTCATAAGAAAGCTCAATCGATCCTTCACTTGCTCAATGAGTCTAACCTCATCATATTTCCCAAGGCTTCCTCCCCTGAAGCTAAGCTTTTGCAAATCTTCACCGTTAATAAAGCCTAATTGCTGATTGCGAATAAAATACATTTCCTTGTCCAGCTGCTTCGCATAAAAAGAAGCTCCCGCTTCGGCGGAATCCAGCATTGTATTTTTCGAAAACGACATGCCCTTGTAATTGACCCAAATATTCATCGAAATGAGGGGAACAAGAAACACGATAAATACGATGACAATTTTCTGATAGACGAACCACTTCGCTTTGCCGGCAGCCTGCAATTTCATAGGATATCCCCTTCTTCACCATCTAGGAAAACTTCTCGATGCTAATTAATATAACCAGAATAACAAAGACTTGGTACAGATTGTTCAACTTCTTAACGGAGGGCTTTTGCCGTTAACATTCATAAAGGAATCATACCAAGATTTTATTTAGACGCAATAGATAGTTCAACCATGCCAGCCACCTTTTGAATTTAAAGCCTAGAGTTCACGCCAATTTTTGGCGTAAAACAAATAAAAACCCGACCTTTTAATGGTCGGGTTTTTCCATGGTAGAGGCGCGGGCTTCTGGTTCCTCTTATTCTAAGGTAACACTGTAATTAACAAAAAAAGGTTAGCACATCAATTGATATGCTAACCTTTCTCTATAGTGCTTCAAGAGCGCACGAACCAGTCACTTCCCACATTTTATTTCTAGTAAGCCCAATTCCCTTGACGAAAGACAGGCTCGATTGTGCCGTCAGGCAGTTCTCCATCAATAGCGAGATCGGCGCAACCAATCATGAAGTCAACATGTGTAAGACTTACGTTAGCGCCTCGCTCCAGTAGTTCCTCTTTGGAGAGCTTCGTTCCACCTTCCAGGTTGACAGGATAAGCACTTCCCAGTGCAAAATGACAGGAAGCATTCTCGTCAATGCCTGTATTATAAAATACTCTATTCAAGTTCGATATTGGGGAATCATGTGGCACTAATGCCATCTCTCCGAGATAGGATGCACCTTCATCCGTTTCGAGCAATGAAGTTAAATGTTCAAGTCCCGATTCGGCATCATAAGCAACCACTTTGCCGTCCTTAAACGTAAACGTGATTCCTTCAACTAACCTGCCGTTCAAATTGAGTGGCAATGTGCTTTTTACCGTGCCGTTCACACCGGTACGATGAGGCATGGTGTACACTTCTTCAGTTGGCATATTCGCAACAAAATAAACACCTTTCTCATTTTCCCCGCCGCCGCCACGCCAAATATGTCCTTCAGGCAGTTGTACTCGCAGATCCGTTCCCGGCGCGCGATAATGCAGACTCTTATAGCGTTTCGCATTAAGAAGATCCTGGCTTGTTTTCAAATGATTAATGTGCTCACGCCAAGCGGCAATAGGATCATCTGTATTTACTCGCACCATGTGGAAAATAGCTTCCCACATCGCATCCACGCGCTGCTCCTCCGGAAGATCGGCATACACTTTATCCGCCCATGCACGAGTTGGTGCCTTGATCAGCGACCAGCTAATTTTGCTATTCCGCGTATACTTTGAATATTCTTCTCGCGCGACAGCAGCGGACTTGACCGCAGCCGATACTTTTGCAGAATCGATGCCGCGAAACAGCTCTGGATTAGGCACTTTAATATGCAGTATAGCTCCGCCCTCTTCAGCAAAATGCACCATGCTATCGGCAAGCCACTGTGGATAATAATCGAAGGAATCATCTGATGCCTTCTCATACCGAACGCGAGTAATGGCATCGTCATCCCACTCTACAATGACATATTTGGCTCCTGCCTCATAAGCTTTTGCTACAATTAATCGCGTTAGTTCAGCCGTTTCAATCGGGGCATGTACGATAAGCACTTGCCCCACTTGAACGTTCACACCAACCTTAACGACTAATTCAGCATATTTGTTCAACATTAACTCAAACTTCTCCATTCACCAAAACCCCCTTGTTACTCGACTTCTTCTATTGCAACTTCTTTTTCCATTATAAAATCATCCATCACAAAACCATTTCCTATATCAGCCACCTGAGTACGAACTGATTTAAACCCTTTTTTCTCATACACAGCAATCGTTGTATCATTATAACGATTTACCGTGAGCCATATCATACCTAACCTTCGATCTTTGCATATCTCTTCCAAGAACGCCATAGCCTGACTTGCATAACCTTTTCCGCGATGCTCTTTGCGTATATAAAACTTGCTTAAAAACAACTTGTCTTCTTCTTGTTTTATCCCCAAGTAGCCGATATTATGGCCATGTATATTCATGAAAAAATATTCATAACCTTGATTTTCAATTTGATTCGTAATCGCATGATCCGATTGGAATTTATCCACCATATAATCAATTTGTTCTTTTGTTATAATGCTTATAAAATATTCATTCCAAATTTCCGATGCCAATTGCGCTAAAACCGAGACTTCTTCCACAGTCTCTACTTTTGGAAAAACGAGCTCCATAACGTTTACAAACCACCTTTTCAAATGCAAGTCATAATTAATAAATTATCACATTCATCTGAATTTTTCTATTAACCAAATATTTATGTTAAGACCTAAATGAATCAATGCCAATAAAACGAAGGGGTTCGATAGACTATTGAGTCTTAGATCTACTTAGCATTTTTTCTTTTTTTAATATTGTCTGTTCATATCTTGCAATTTTATCATCCATGCGTTCTAATCCTTTTTTCATCTCTTCCATTTTTTTGGCTAGCAGTTTATGCTGCTCGATTAAAAGCTCTTTCCTAGCCCCGATGGTTTCATCACCCTGTTGATACAACGCAACATATTCAATCAAAATCTCAATAGGAAGACCTACACCACGCATACATTTAATATATTCAACCCATCTGCAGTCTTCCTCCGTATAATCCCTGATTCCGCTTTTATTGCGGTTCACCCGTGGAATAAGCCCGACCCGTTCATAATAGCGGAGCGTGTCCGGTGATAAATCAAATTTCGCGCTTGCTTCAGCTATCAACATGCAGATTTCACTCCCTAATTTAAGATCAAGAACGCCCGAAAAAATCAATCGGGCGTTCTTGTTGTTCCTTATATTAAACACTCATTACATCGTAATAGGCCCAACGACTGGATGTGGAACATACGGCTCTTCCAGCGATGCAATTTCTTCTGGTGTTAGCTTAATGGAAACTGCAGCTGCTGCATCTTCGAGATGCGATATTTTTGTAGCGCCAATAATTGGTGCGGTTACTGGTTCTTTATGTAGTACCCAGGCTAACGCGATCTGAGCACGAGGAACGCCATGTCTTTCGGCAATGGCTGCAACCCGCTCTACAATTAATCGGTCAGTATTTGCAGTCGCATCGTATTTAGATTTTTGAACTTGATCGGTTTCGAAACGATGCGTTGTTTCTGACCAATCACGTGTCAATCTTCCTGATGCGAGCGGGCTATAAGGAATGACGCCAATTTTTTCTTCCTTACAAAGCGGCAGCATTTCTCTCTCTTCTTCACGGTAGATGAGGTTTAAATGATTTTGCATCGATACGAACCGAGTCCATCCATTTTTTTCAGCTACATGCAATGCCTTTAGGAACTGCCATGCGTACATGGCTGAAGCGCCAATGTATCTTGCCTTTCCAGCCTTCACAACATCATGTAATGCTTCCATCGTTTCTTCTATGGGCGTATTGTAATCCCAGCGATGAATTTGATAAAGGTCTACATAATCCGTTCCGAGTCGCTTAAGGCTCTTATCTATTTCACTCATGATTGCCTTTCGAGAAAGACCAGCACCGTTTGGGCCTTTTTGCATCCGAAAATGAACCTTTGTCGCCAGAACAATTTCATCTCGATTGGCATAATCCTTTAAAGCTTGACCCACAATTTCTTCGCTTGTTCCGTCTGAGTATACGTTCGCAGTATCAAAAAAGTTGATGCCTAAATCCAATGCTTTTTTTATGATTGGACGGCTGCTCGCTTCATCAAGTACCCAAGGATGCACCCACCGCTCCGCTACACCAAAGCTCATACAGCCAAGACATAGCCGAGATACATCCAAGCCTGTATTACCGAGTTTCACATATTCCATTTAATCGTTCCTCACTTTCAAATAGATATTGTTTCCTTCAGCTGTAGTGTACTCCTTGGAGTTAACTCCAAGTCAAGCGATTGTGCGAAAGTAGTAAGTGTTTAGAGTATTTCTTGCATCAGCTTAGACGATAATGGCTTCTTCCAATAACATAATTGCTTGATCAATATCATTCTTATTCGTATACTTTCCTAGACTAAATCTAATAGCGCCTCGGGCCGCAGTTTCATCGATCTGCATTGCTTTTAATACTGGGGAGATTGTCGTCATACCGGCATGACAGGCTGATCCAGTGGACGCTGCGATTTCGGGAATCTTGTTCAGAATTTCATTAGCATCCAAACCTATAAAGCTTATATTCAAGGTGTTAGGCAATCGGTTAGTCGGATGACCATTCAGCTTGATAAGATTACCAAATTTCGCAACCAATCGCTCTAAGAAGTACTCGCTTAATCTACTCATTTCATTGTTATCTTGCATGAGCATTGCCATTTCTGCGGCCTTTCCCAATGCAACGATGTAAGGAACATTTTCTGTTCCTGCGCGCATGCCATGTTCATGACCGGCTCCATGACTATAGGGTTCTATCTTGGATCCCCTACGCACATACAATGCCCCGATCCCTTTCGGAGCATATAGTTTATGTCCCGCTATCGTTACCAAGTCGACACCTAATTGATCAACATGTACCGGGATTTTGCCAACGGATTGAGCAGCATCCGTATGGAACAATACGCCATGTTTTTTTGCTATTTCGGCTATTTCACCGAGGGGCTGAATCGTCCCAACTTCATTATTCGCATGCATAACCGAGATTAAAATAGTACGCTTGTTAATGGCTGATTCGATAGTTTCCGGCAATATGCGGCCAGTTTCATCTACGTTTATATAGGTAACATCTGCTCCCAAGCGCTCTAGAAATGAACAAGGATTCAAAATGGCTGGATGCTCAACTGTTGTCGTAATGATATGATTACCCTTTTCTTTAAGTGCAAAAAATACGCCCTTTAAGGCATGATTATTGGATTCGCTTCCCCCGCTAGTAAAGATCACCTCGTCTGGAGAACAACGGAGTAAAGCAGCAACTTTTATGCGCGCCTCCAAAATAGCTTCCTTTGTCGAAACGGACGCCCAATGACTAGATGATGGATTGCCGTAGCTTCCTTGCAGGTATGGATACATTTCTGCAAGAACTTCTGGAGCGATTGGCGTACTTGCGTTGTAGTCCAAATAAATCTGGTTCATAGCTTTCTCCTTTGCACCCTCGCCTGCAATCATTTGCGGCAACCTTTCATTTGCTATTGCTCCATCGATTTTCGTTCCATTAACGAATTTACTATCTGTTCAATCTTGATCGTTGCCTCAGCCGTATTTGCTGCCTTCACAATAGAAGAGATTTGTTCATCATGTTCGCTCGTCGAATGCGAATACCTTGGGTCATAGTAATAAGTGAGAAGCAGCTCCACAGCAGTATTATATTTTTCACTCATCAAGCATGCTTCTATTTCCGCTGCAACAGGGGTATGAATACGGGATTTAATCTTTCGGAATGCCCCCATACACTCATCTATATTTTCCCAAGGTTTGTAGTCTTCGATGATTTGATTAACACGGGCTTCAAGTGGCATCTCCAAGCTAATGTGATGCCCTTTTGCTCTCAACTCCATCATGAGGTCCGGAACCGTAATATTGCCAATTCGGCGGCTTTCCGCTTCAAACAATACATAGGAAAATTTCTCATTTTCATGTATATTATCAAGCAGTAACGAATCAAACGTTTTTTGGTTATGCGCTTTTAAACCTATTCCACCAAAAATCGACCCTCTATGACCAGCCAGCCCTTCTAAATCCAAAACAGGATGGCCATTTTGTTTCATTTTATGCAGGATAGCGGTTTTTCCACTGCCTGTGTTTCCATGTAAGATGAATGACTGCGGATCGTAACTAATATCGTTTAATCGTTCAACAACATATTGACGATATGCGCGATATCCTCCCGTTATTCGATAGACCCTAATTCCCATAAGAGATAGTACAGTCGCCGTTGTTTTACTTCTCATACCACCGCGCCAACAAAAGACAGCCTTATTTTCGGATAGGCCAGCAAATGTTTTGATGAAGGTTGGAAGCTTCGCAGATACGATTTCCAAGCCTCTTTCTTTTGCAGCTTGCACACTTACTTGCTTGTAGAGTGTTCCTATTTCAGCCCGTTCTTGATCGTTAAATAGAGGGATATTAAGACTTCCGGGAATTGATGCTTCATTGTATTCGGACGGGGATCTTACATCAATAAGAACAAGTTCTCCCTGTTGCCGAAGCTTAGAACATTCCTCGATCGTGATGTCTTGAAACATAGTTTAATGACTCCTTAATGGTTTATCTTACAGCACAACAATTTGGCCAGCATTACTTTCTGTTGCTTCTCCAACTATACTTGCTTCCACACCTGCTTGCTTAAGCTCATTCAGCATTTGCTCAGACTGGTCTGCCGCAACCGCAATGAATAAACCGCCTGAAGTCACCGCATCACATAGAATCCATCGATCAACTTGGTCCATCGCTTGTGGGAAAATAACATCATTTTCAACATGCTTAAAATTGTTCTTCGTGCCGCCAGGAACAAATCCATTTTCTGCAAGTTCTCTGACACGAGGCAATTTGGGTACCGCTTCGTTTACAATCGTTATTCCTACTTCGCTTCCTTTAGCCATTTCCAGTGCATGTCCGATTAAGCCAAAACCCGTTACATCAGTACAAGCATGCGTTTCATATTTATTCATTATTTCTGCTGCTGTCTTATTCAATGTAGCCATGACGCGAGTAACACGCTCGATTTCTTCCACACTTAATTGTTCCTTCTTAATCGAAGTTGTCATAATGCCCACACCAATTGGCTTCGTCAAAATCAGCTTGTCTCCAGGTCTAGCACCTGCATTGGTTTTAATTTGATCGGGATGAATTAAACCGGTTACTGCTAGTCCAAACTTGGGTTCCTTATCGTCAATGGAGTGTCCGCCTACAAGGGTAGCTCCAGCCTCTTTCACCTTATCTGCTGCTCCACGTAAGATGTCTGTTAAAATGTGCTTATCTAGTGTTGCGATGGGAAAAGCAACAATGTTTAATACCGTTAATGGCTTACCGCCCATTGCATAAATATCGCTTATTGCGTTAGCCGCTGCAATCTGTCCGAAAGAATAAGGGTCATCTACGATTGGAGTAAAAAAATCCACTGTTTGAACCAATGCCAAATCGTCGCTTATTCGAAATACACCTGCATCATCGCTTGTTTCGATGCCCACAAGCAAATTAGGATTACGTTCCGCTAGCGGGAGGTTTCCTATGACTTCTTTTAAATCAGCCGGACCGATTTTGCAACCGCATCCTCCCTTGCTAGATAAAGATGTCAGCTTTATGGTTTCGTTTGAATGCATTAGATTCGTCCCTCTCTTACTCGTCATTAATAATTAATAATAAAATCGTACCTGATGTTTAGTGGGAACGCAAATTTATATTGGCATATTTAAAGCTAGTGTCAGGAATGTATTCAAAATGAATATATGGGTTTCTATCTATTTATCCTGAATATTAGGTACGACCTTACTATGCTCAATAGGTGAGGAGAGGACGATTAAAGTTGTCGAGTCTCCAAACTTTCCCATTTCATTAATCACATTTTCCATGGAATGCAATGATTCGCTAATCACCTTAACCAAAAAATTGTACTGACCACTTATACGATGCATCTCAAGTACATCAAGCGAATTTTTGCAATGATCAACAAAACTTTCGCAGCTCTTCGTATGAAATAATAAGTAGGCAACAATCGATTTGTTCAATTTTTCAAGAGAAACAACAGCACGGTAATGATCAATAATGCCTTTTTCCTCCAACCTCCGCACTCTTTCTGTTACTGCTGGCTGCGACAATGCAACGGCTTTCCCTAACTCCGTCATTGAAATTCTTGCCTGATCTTGAAGAATCATAATAATGTTTTTATCCAGTTCATCGACCAAACTAGTCACTCCTTTATTTTCAATGTCAAATAACATTAATAAAACAATTTTAAAGGAAATCATGATGCAATACCTTGAATTTATTATGTAAAATAGAACGATTCCATTATAACATTAATGCATAATCAACTGTTAAGCACTGAGGAGGCATAAAGATGGAATCTAATAAATTGCTTGAACAAGTTACGATTGAAAATTGGACGCTTCAATCACGTGTAGTCATGGCGCCTATGACTCGTTCCTTTGCCGACAATAAGTCAGGAGTGGTTGGTCCAGATGTCGTAGAATATTACCGTAAACGGGCAGCTGACGGTGTTGGTCTGATCATTACGGAGGGGATAAACCCTAGCCCAAGAGCCAAAGGAACCTATGGTATATCAGGGCTATACACCAACGAGCAGATCCAAGCATGGAAAAAGGTGACTGATGCTGTTCATTTGGAAGGTGGAACGATCGTGGCGCAGCTTTGGCATGTTGGCAGGCTGACCCATCATGAATTAACAGGAGGTTTTCCTCCTCAAGCGCCATCTAGCATTGCAGCAAATGGACTCGTACATCGGTTACGCAAACCTTATGAGATACCTGAGGCGATGTCTCAGGACGAAATTTCCGAAGTGATTGAACAGCATGCTGCTGCTGCGAGAAATGCGATAATTGCCGGTTTTGACGGGGTTGAAATCCATGCAGCCCATGGGTATTTAATCGATCAGTTTAATTCAGAGGTTACAAACACTCGGACGGACAACTATGGCGGGGACATATCACAGCGTCTAACATTCATGAAAGAGCTGCTAACTGCCGTCGTTACAGAAATAGGAGCGCCAAGGACTATCGTTCGTTTTTCAGAAATAAAAGATGATATTCCGAATTATAGTTGGGATAATCCCGAACAAACAATGGCTGCTTATATACAAATTTTCAAGGCATTAGGCCTTAAGATTCTTCACCCCTCAACCAACCAGTTTACTAAGATATTCACCAAAGGAATGACATTTCATCAAGCTGTGCGTGAACATTGGAATGGTAAAATAATCGGAGTAGGAAATTTAGATTATGAATCTGCTGCCGCTGCTATAAAAGCGGGAACCATAGACTTAGCGGCTTTCGGGCGGCCGCTCCTCGCCAATCCTGATTTTGTTCAGCGTTTGAAGGCCGGAACCAGCATAACACCGTATGATGCTGCACTTCATCTTAAACATCTTGTCTAATACGTTACTAATAAATCACTATAGATTAAAAAATGCAGACTAGAATATGCGTTTGCGATAAACAGCAATCCCCCCATCCTTAATCACCATAAAAAAACAGAAGCCGCCAGCTCATGTCTGACGGCTTTCTTCTCTGAAGCAAGTAACAACTTAAACTCGCATAAATCATTCAGCTGATTAAATTCATAATAAACACCTAATGCCTCTTTGAAGGGAATCCGTATTCTTTAGCACGCCACGCGACTAGTAGTGCAAGAACGATAAGAATAAGCAATGACAGCGGGAAAGAACCGACACCTACAGTTTCTATAAGAATAGCGCCCAACACGCCACCAACGCCGATGGCTAGGTTCCATGCCGTCACCAGCATAGACTGGGCCACATCTGCGCTTTCGCCAGCAGCTTCAGCCATGGTTGTCTGCAGCAATGTCGCCGCGCCTCCGAACGTCAGCCCCCATACAGCAACCACTAGGTAGATCACGATCGGTTGGTTATTACTAAAGGTTAATACGATGGATGCGATGGCGAAAGCAAGCAGGCTAATCAAAACGAGTGGCCGCAGTTTCCGGTCGATCAAAACACCGATGATCCAAATTCCAACAAGCGCTGTTATGCCGAAAATAAGCAGTACCAAGTCTACACGATGAGAGAGTCGAGCATGAGCAAGATACGGTGCAATATAGGTATACAAGATGTTATGTGCAAGCACCCAAGCAAGAACAACAAACAGTACCGGACGTACTCCTGACATACCAAATACCTTATATAACGAGAGTCTTTTACCTGGCGATTCTCCTGGATAGTCCGGTAATTTCCAAACCACCCAGACGACTAATATCAGAGCCATAAGTGACATAATCCCAAAGACAAAGCGCCAGCCTACGAGCGAACCAAGCCAAGTTCCTGCGGGGACACCAAGCGCCAGCGCTAGAGGTGTACCCACCATGGCCACTGCCATAGCTCTTCCCTTGAGTGATTCCGGCACCATACGGCGGGCATAACCTGCTATCATGCCCCATAAGACACCCGCAGAAACGCCCGCGAAAAACCGAGCGATCAGCGTCAGTGTATAGTTGGAAGAAAAAGTGGTAACTGTGTTAAAGACGAGAAAACCAAGAATGCACATAAGCAGCAACGGCCTTCTCCGCCAGCCGCGCGTCATGGTCGTTAGGGGAATCGCAGCCAGCAGTGAACCAAGGGCGTACAAGGTGACAAGCTGACCAGCAAAGGCTTCCGATACTCCAAGTCCATGACCTATTTGCAGCAGCAAGCCTGCTGGAATCGTTTCAGTTAGGATACAAATAAACCCCGTCATCGCAAGGGCGAGTAATCCAGCCCACGGGAGACGTTCTGAAGGAACTGCGCTGGAAGCACTCTGTGTAACAGAAGCTGGGTTTGAATTCATTATAAAAGTACCTCTCTTTTATTTATGTTCGATCTCTATTTATTAAGCCCGTCATAAACAGCATCGCAAAGGTCAACGGTAAACTGACCTGACATGCCTTCGAGTGCAGTATTGGTGAACGCCACCACACTTAGACGCTGATCAGGATCAACGAACCACGAATGACCATAGGTGCCACCCATGCGCCATGTACCAGTTGATTCAGAAGTGTTTGCTAACACTGGATCCTTAAGCACCGTAATGCCTAGGCCAAAGCCTCTCCCCGGCCAGAAATCCATTGGCAGATCACCAATCTGGTTTGTGGACATCTCCTGAACAAGAGACTGTGGCAGCAGAGGAGCTCCGCCATTCCGTAATGTTTCCAGCAGCACCAAAAAATCGTCTGCACTTCCAATCATGCCAGCACCCCCAGAAGGATAAGCCGTATCATCAAGTGCCCGGCGCGGGGAAAGACGGAAGCCCGCTGTTCCTTCTAAGAAGGGAATGCTATCGTGCTCAAGCAAAGGCCGTGGTTCTGGAACTTCATTAGTATAAGCAGTAGTAAGACGTTCTGGGGCGATTGCAATAAAGCTAGTATCGCTCATACCAATTGGCTTTGTCACAAGTGAATGCACTGCTTCGCTTAACGGTGTTCCTGTAACCTTCTCAATTACTGCGCCCAGCACATCTGTCGCGATCGAATATTTCCACTTGGTGCCTGGCGTATAAAGGAGCGGTACAGAAGCTAAACGAATCAGGTTCTCTTCCAAACTGATGCCAGGTTGATCCATACCATCCGATACGCCAGCTTGATGATAAGAACCATTTTCTTCTTGAAAGAACCGATAGGTCAGCCCAGCAGTGTGCGTCATCAAATGACGAACCGTTAATAGGGCAAGCTCACCATTTTGGAGACGTGGCTGAAAGTTTGGCAGCCAGTGATCAACACGGTCATTCAGCTTGAGTAGGCCTTGCCCAACTAATGCTAAGGCAGCTGTTGTAACGATAGGTTTGGTAACAGAAGCTAGCCGGAATAATGCATCTTCACGCATGAGCCGATTCATTTCACGATCGGCATAACCCGCAGCGCGGCTATAAACCACATCCCCGTCTATCGCCACTTTAATGACAGCACCGACCAACCGCTTATCAGCAAGCGTTCGATCGATGACCTCATCGATCCTACCTGCTAATCGTTCTGTACTAAACTTGTTTGTATGCAACATACTTAGATGTTCATCCTTTCGAAATAGTTAAAGCCTTATACACTTTACTATTGTAAGTATATTATATAAAATAAGTTATCGAGCTTACATAAGGGAACGAAGTTAGATTCGCCTTTTTACGGTTAAAGCCAAGCTAGTTTATAACGGATACCTTAAATTTAAAGGAGTAGATTTGTATGGACCATGTAGATAAGCAAATACTTTATCATCTCCAAAGCCAAGCGAGAATTTCTATGACTGAACTTGGAAAAAGCGTCGGTTTATCGCAGCCCGCAGTAACAGAAAGAGTTAAGCGCATGGAGGAAAAAGGAATTATTAGTGAGTATCGCACCGTTATTTCTCCTGATAAAATTGGTAAACATGCATCAGCCTACATGTTGTTTCATTCAAGAGATTGTCATGCATTCCTTGCGTTCTGCCGCTCTGCTCCTGAAGTCGTAGAATGTTACCGCATCAGCGGAGAACACAATTACTTATTGAAAGTAATAACCGACTCCACACAAGCTCTTGAAGAGTTCGGAAATCAATGTGACAAATACGGAACCTATACAATTCTAATTGTCATGTCATCGCCTATCGATCATAAATTTCTTATCCCCGCGCTTATAGATGCCAACTCCAATATGCTGAGTTAATCCGTCCCTTTCGAAATAGAAGATATGTCCTTAGCTTTTGCCCCTTTGATAGCAGCACAAAAAAATGCGTCCCTAAAATTCCATCGAATAAACCTGAGGTTTGTTTCAATGTCCATTTTTAGGGATGCACTTTAAATTAGTTCCAATATCCTCTCTTTTTTATAATCGAGTTGAGAGGCTCTCCTCCTAGAGAATAGCTTTCTAGCTGTAGTCATTTACAAAGTATTTCCGTATAAAATAAGTCGGAGTACAGCTCCATGCATGACAGTAGCTGTTGATTAAATTGCTGCCGTACGGCGACAGCTTCTTATCGCTAGGATTATACAGCTCCCAGAAGGTATCCGCTCCATCCTTGATCATCTCGCCCCAATAGGCGCGCATTTCGGACATTGCCTTCTCTTTTCTTCCACTCAACAGCAGTGCCTCAATCAGATGATGATAAAGGTATGGCGTCGACATCGCAATTGCCGGAGGCCGATCGAATAAACGATCAAGCAGCATGCCATTTTGTTCCGCATCCATCACCTCTGCCAGCACCATCCAAATTTGTGAGGCCCAAGATATCTGACTACCAGGCCCGCTTGTGAAATACCCTTGATCTTGATCCCAAAGAAACGTCATAGCCGCGTCCGTCGCTTGCTGGATTGCCGACGAAATAAAAGCATGCGCTTCACCTTCACCCAGCTTCTCAGCTAGTGCAAGTCCTCTTTTAAGACAATAAATTAGAACGGCCTGCGCGCCTGCCTGCTTGTTCAGCTCATCATGCCAATCAAGAAAGCAGTACCATGTATCATCATCCGTTACGATTCCCCGTTCATCCAGTCGCTTCAACCCAATTCGAAGCTGCTCCACTGCAATCGGCCACAGCTCATTTAGCGTAATACGATCCTTGGTTGCTTCATAATAATCATATAAAGTGGCAACGAAAAAGAGCGAGTAATCATATAAATAGATGTCATCTACAAAAGGTGCAGGCTTCTCATATAAACAAGCACCTACCTGTCCGTCCTCAAGCAGCATTCCGCCAAAGAGATACAAACATCTTTTGACAAGGTCATTGCTGTTAAACGTTTCATAGTTTACTAGCGCTTGAAGTCGCAGATCGCCGATCCAAAGCCTTCGATCCCGCTTCGGACCGTCCTCAAAGACAGTATGCATACAGTCCTGAAGTGTCTTAATACCGATGCGATCCATCACCTTTAGCTCATTGGATATACCGTCCGGAAGCGGCTTGACCTGCGAGACATCACCTGAGGTTACGGTCTTGCAATAAATCTCAGAAAATGAAACGCTGTACCGCTGTGATGTGGCCAGTACGATTATTTTCAAATACCGGAAAGTATAGCGCCTTGGCAGCGTTACCATCCCTGGCAGCACGTCGATATTGATCGTCTCATCCTGCAGCCAAGACCGGCTGAGCCAGCCTTCATAATTGTCGAAGTCCTCTCCGATCTCACAAGGCATCTCACCGAATATGAGCTTTAACCGAAGCGGCGCATCCGCATTACTGTGTACATTGTTAATTGAGAGCGTAAGGTACCCAACCTGATGAACCCCAAAATCGAGCGTTACGCTGTCTCCTTTGGATAATACTCGATTGGCTAGCTCATCAATCGAATCGATACGCACTGTCCGCCAGCCCTGAAAGGCGTCTGTGTCTTTCACAATGTCAATCAGGCTTGTAGGAAAAACCTTTTCTTCATATAAATGTGGAATCAGCGTCTCCGCCAAGTCCACGAATGGTTGGTTCGTTTGTTTCGTTTTCATTGCCTTATCTCCACTTCTGCCTGAAGGCTAATAATCGTAAGGCCTGCGGTCAAAATAGATCGGGGGGAGTTTTTCTCTCCACTTGGTTTGCTACTCAGCCTTTGACTGCTCCAACCGTCATCCCGCCCACAAAGTATTTTTGCAAAAACAGAAAAGCAACTAGGAGCGGCAGCGCGCACAGGAAACAGGCAGCAAACAGCACATTCCACTGCGTAGGGTTTTGCTGATCACCGAGAAAGCCCAGCATAGCTAGGGGCAATGGGGATTCAGCCGCTCGGGAGATGAAGATCATATTAAAGAAGTAGTCATTCCATATCCATACACCCTGTGTAATAATGACCGACACCGTAACCGGGATAAGCAGAGGGAATACCACCAGCCAAAACCTGCGGAACAACCCCGCTCCATCAATATGAGCCGCTTCCTCCACCTCTTCCGGTACGCCGCTTCTAATGAAGCCTGTATACAAAAATGTGGAAAAAGGAAGACTGCATGTAATAAACATCAGTATCGGTGTATACTGTGAAGTCGGTATATGAAGCGAATTGATCATCTGCACGATCGGGATGAGCACCATCTGTGAGGGCACAACCAGTCCCGAGAGAAAAAACAAATATAAAAATTTGCTCCATTTGGTTTTAAGCCTCGCCATTGGGTAAGCCGCCATCGCTGCCAGCAGTACGACGAAGATAACAGAAAGTCCTGTAAGTATAATGCTGTTCATAAGTGCTTGCGGAAAATGCATCCGTTCAAAGGCAGTACGATAGCTTGCAAAAGAAATTTCACTAAACAAGTTTAGCGGATTGGCATTATTTTTTGGATCACGAAGCGAAGTCGACAATGCAATAATGAGCGGGATCAAATTAACAGCCATCACAACGATGACGCCCAGTTGAACCAGTGTCTTTTTCGTCAAAGAACCGATAGTCATGCCGACACCTCCCGTTTGTTCATGCGGATAACAAATGCTGCAGTAAGCACAATAATCAGGGCAAAGGAAATAACGCCAAGCGCTGATGCCTTACCGAACAGCTGCTCCGTAAAAGCCATCTTGTAGATGGAATAAATCAACGTATTGGTAGAAGTGCCCGGACCACCGTTTGTCATAATAAACGGGAAGTCGAAGGCCTTCAATCCATTGATTAGACTAAGCGTTACATTAATCGTTATCGCAGTCGCAAGCAGCGGCAGCTTCACATGCTGCAACAGCCGCCAAGGGCCACAACCGTCCATTTTCCCTGCTTCGAGCAAATCATTAGGGACGGTTTGCAAGCCAGCAAGGAAAATAATCATTGTTGTTCCAATATTTTTCCATATCTCAACAAAAATGATGGCATATAGTGCTGAGGAGTAGCTGCCTAGGAAATTTAGATTGTCGTCATTTATGCCGAATTTATCCAGGAAGGTTGAGATCATACCGTAATCCGGCATGTATACGTAGCTCCAAATGAATCCGACAACGATTGCGCTGAATAACGTCGGAATGTAAGACAAGGAGCGATAAATCCCTTTCCCTCTAATTTTCATGTTTAAGAGAAGTGCAAGTGCAAGACCAATGATATTGCCGAGCACCACTGTAACTAGCGTATAAATCAACGTATTCTTGACGGAAATACCTAGTGTATCTCCTTTAAATAGTGCTTTGTAGTTATCTAGTCCGATGTAATTGTACGCTTGAGCGAAACCGTTGTAATCAGTGATACTATATTGAAACAATCTCAATATCGGAAATATCCAAAAAATTAAATAAAAAATGAGGGCCGGTATTGCAAAAAAGTACATTGTTTTTTTCATTACGGTCGAATTCATGTTGCTCCATCCTCTCCAGCTAACCTCATAACGGCAGGGAAGACAGTCGTCTTCCCTCCGCTACTACTTACCCATTCACTCTAAAGATTATTTATTTTTCCATAGCTCCTGGAACTTCTCATCCATCGCCTTCGCAACATCCTCCGGCGTCGTTTTTTGTCCGCCAATGATTTCTGCGAATTTGGCTTGCATCACATCAGAAACACCTGCAGGCCACATTTGGTTGCTAAAGTATACCGAATTGCCGTTTGTTTGATAGTTATCGTTGACGTCCTTGAACAACTCGTTTGTCAAAGGAACATCCTTGTATACACTGATGGAGCTGTTGGAAGCAACATAAGCTTTAAACAATTCCGATTCACCGTCGAACAGATAATTAAGAATTTCTTTAGCTGCATCAAGATTTTTGGACTTTGCATTTAACCCATAGCCAGCAGCGGTTGCCGCTGATACAAACGTTGGTTTGCCAGCGTCATTGCCTGGAAGAGAAGCAAATCCGCGATTAAACTCCGCCGCGCCCTTCGACGTCATAGAAGCGTAGTCCCATGTGCCTGTAAACGTCATAGCCGCTTTGCCATCGATGAACAACTGGGAAGCCTGCGCGCTGCCTACTCCAAGTGAATTTTTCACGACATAACCTTTGTCATACAGCTCTTTGTACATCGAAATAGTTTTCACCCATTTAGGGTCGTTCAGCGATTTTTCACCATTTTGCACTTTTACATCAAAATCCATTTCATCCGGGTAAACCACGTTTGCTGCAATCGGGTACATACCGAATTGAATGACCCAAGGGTCTTTATCGCCAAGCACGATCGGCGTAATGCCTGCATCCTTCAGCTTTTGGCAAGCTTCAAGGAAGGATGTCCAGTCTTTCGGGAATTCGGTCACACCCACTTGCTCCAGCATTTCCTTGTTGTAGTAAACGCCTAGGTAATCAAGACCTTCAGCGACGCCGTAAGGCTTGCCGTCATAGGACATATCCTCCTTAGCGCCAGCACCGATATTGTCCCAGAATTTTAAATCGGACAGATCAGCAGCAAAACCCGCTTTAGCGAAATCGATGACTCCGCCTGCTGCATTTTTAGGGAAGATCCAGAAAATATCCGGCCCTTGTCCCGCTGCAAGCTTTGTACGCACCGAAGTATTGTATTGATCATCGGGAAGCTTCTGTACTTCAAGCGTGATGTTCGGGAATTTCTCCTTCACGAGACGCGGCAACGTCTCGAGCTCGAAATCTTCCCCTTCCGACGCTTTGTTGCCAGACATCATCATCGTTAACGTAATCGGCTCTGAAGAATCAGTTCCTGCATTTTTACCACCTGCGTCGTTGGTGCCTGCATTAGTTGCCGGCGTATTCGTCGCGTTCAAAGTACCATTGTTGGAGCTGCAAGCACTGAGCAGAACGAAGCAAAATACTAAAATAGCGAGCCCCATTGTTTTTACTGATTTCATTTTGCATTTCCCCCTGTTTTTATTGTTTGTGGTAATGACTTACTCTCTCCTGCCATTTCATGAGACGCTATTGCCTTAAGCACACTTTTATAATAATGTGAGAAACAGTATAAATGCTTTAGCTCATTTGGTGCACTATTTTTAGATTAGACAAACAAGGAGGATACGTGTATGCTCTTTTTTAATATTAAAACTAAGCTGTTTCTTGTTCTTGTTCTCGTATCCATCGTGCCTATTATTGTCGTTACTGTCAGTTCTTATCGCAGCTATACCCGGCTTGTCAATGAACAGACCTCCCTTGTTGCATCCACAACGATCAACAACTCGGTAAAAAGCATTGAGGAAATCTTGAAAAATATTGACCGGATCTCAATTACTGTGCAGCAGCAGTCATCCACTGCAACCGCTTACAGTACAGTCAGCGATGAGCTGAGGAAGCTGCAAAATACGAACAACCAATACGAGATTTTCATTACGAGAGCCAAGCTGAAGCTGATTTTCGAAAATATTTTACTGGGTTATAATTACATTAATGGAATTTACCTATTCACGCCCGACGGAAAATTCATTAGCTACGGAAATGGAACAGACTTAATGGTTGATTACATTCCCTTCAACGACGAATGGTACAAGCAGACCGTTGCAAGCAAAGGAGAGCTTTACATCGGCGATGTTGGTGTAAAGCCCTATATCATTAATGCCAAATCTTCAATCGGTTTTTCAAGGTCGCTTTTTGATCCCAATTCCAATGAATTTTTAGGCGTTTTTATGCTGGATTGCAGCATGGACATTTTTGCAGGCTTAAACAGGAATCCAGCCCCAAGCATATCAAATATTTATTTAGCAAATGAGCAGGGGAAAATATTATATGACGGCACTAATCGTGACATTGGTCAATATTTGCCGGATGGACTGCTCCGCAAGTCTATGGCGATGACGGGCTCTAAGCAGCAATTCACAGATTCCAAAAGCTTAACAGTCATTCAAGCTGTACCAAGCAATAATTGGAAGGTCATTGCCAATATTTCGGTCGCCAAAGTGTATGAACAATACGGCATATCGCAAAAGCTGATCATTTATGTATCGGCCTCCTGCGCCATTATCTTTCTACTTCTTTCCTTCTTCCTCTCTAATTTAATTACAAAGCCGATCATTCAATTAACAAAGCTGATGCGCAAAAACAAATCGCAGCGCTTCGTCATGATTGAAGCCGACAAAAAAAGAGTCGATGAAATTGGGATTCTGTATTATGAGTACGGCAAGATGATGAAGGATATTGATACCCATATTCGCGAGAGCTACCAAAATCGCATTTTGACCATGGATTCGCAAATGAAGGCGCTGGAAGCTCAAATCAACTCACATTTCTTGTACAACACGCTTGAATCAATCAATAGCATTGCAGAAATCGAAGAAGTCGAAAGCATCGTTGTTATGACCAAAGCTTTAGGTGATATGTTTAGGTACAGTATTAAAACCGATAGCGAGCTGGTTGCCGCTGCCGAGGAAATCCAGCACGTGGACAATTATATGGCAATTCAGCAAATCCGTTATAGCGAAAAAATTGCATTTACAAAAGAAATTGAAGAACAAGTACTGCAAACCAAAATGTTGAAGCTGATTCTGCAGCCACTCGTGGAAAACGCGATTTATCACGGCCTTGAGAACAAGCGTGGCAAAGGTCGAATCACGATCAAGGGTTATCAGCACAATGAACTCATAATCTTCGAAATTTGCGATGACGGTGCAGGCATGTCGCAAGAGCAGGTCACGGAGCTACGGAATCTGCTCGCCCAGCCGCCTGAGTTTTCGTCTATTGGGCAGCGTACCAAGCAAAGTATTGGTATAAAGAACGTCCATTCTCGGCTCACTCTTTATTACGGAATCGAAGATGGCGTTACCATTGAAAGCGAAAAAAACATAGGCACAACCATTCAAATCAAAATTCCTTCGAATTGGGAGAAGAGGTGAACGCCAGATGTATTCATTCATTATCGTAGATGATGAGCCCTTAATACGAAAGGGACTACTCAAAAAAATTCAATCCTTCGAGCATAAGCTCACATTCGCCGGAGAGGCCGACAATGGTGCCGATGGGCTGGAATTAATTCAGCACCTAGACCCGGATATTATCTTTACGGATATGCGCATGCCTGAAATGGATGGAAAATCATTAATGAAAATCGTGCATCAGCAATATCCCGACAAAAAAATGATCGTTATTAGCGGACATTCGGACTTTGAATATATGAAAGAAGCGATATCCGCTAAAGTTGTTAGTTATTTGCTGAAACCATTTAGCAGGGAAGAGATTCATCGCACGCTGGAGCAAGCGATCGATGCTATTGAGAAGGAGCGGAACGTCAAGCAGGAGGTAGTACTAAAAGCAGCTGAAAAGGAGCACATCAGTTATCATTCCGATATCCAATCGCTGCTGCATCTCCTAATTGGGATTCAGCAGAAAGATAAGCTGCCCATCTTCCAATCGGCGCGGCTAAAGGAAGTGTCTGCTGCTTCGGCACATATTTTACTGACGCTCTATGCGCCAGCTTCGATTCAACAGCCTATGATCGGGCTTCAGCAGGATTATATTTATATCCCGCATTCCCAAAGCGATAAGCTCGCATTCATCCTTCTATCGTTTACGGAGGAGCGATCAGTCACGACGATGCTTAAGCATGCCGAAAGAACGGCAGCGGAGCTTATCCACACCGTTAGTGTAAGGAAGGGCAGCGAAGGCTGCGTAGGCATAAGTACTGTTGTCCACCATTTAAGTATGCTGCGCCAAGCACACCATGAAACGATTGCCGCATTGGATCAGCGGTCGATTACCGATTTTGGGCGCTGCTATCTTTACAACAAACAAAGACTTTTACCGGATGTTATGCTGTGGGAACGGACTCATGAGCTGCTGTTCCTGATTGAATCAGGTCAAACCGCGAAGGTGAAAGAGCTGGTACTTGATTTTTTCGCCTTTTATATACGACAGCCTGCCGTCTCCCTTGCTCAGCTAAAGGAGCAAAGCAGAGATATGATTCAAGAGGTCAAAAAAATACTTTCGGCCTACCTCCAAACGCATGAAGACGGCTCGCCGTCCTCAAGCCTGGAGTCCGTGCTTAATATTTCTTTTGATCTGATTTCCATTCAGGAGTACCTGCTCACTGTCTTAATGAGTACCGCCGATTTATTGAAGGAAAACTCAGCTTACTCCTCCGAAAACATGATCGATAATATTAAAACGTATATACACAAAAATTACACCAAGGATTTAACACTGGAAAAAATATCATCTCTTTTTTATCTTAATCCAAGCTATTTAAGTTTCCTGTTCAAAGAAAAAACTGCGCAAAATTTTACCGACTATATTAACCAACTGCGCATTGAGCAAGCCAAAACACTATTAAAAAGCACCGATGACAAAATATACAAGGTTGCGAAGCAGCTAGGTTATGATAATCCCAAATACTTTTTTCGGGTATTTAAAAAAATGACAGGCCAGACGCCAGAAGAATTTCGCAAAAGCTAAAGCTAAGTAAGAATAGCCTGCCCTCTCACGAGGTGCAGGCTATTCTCCTATCTCTTAATATTAGGAAATGAGATCGATAATTACGCTGTAGGTACGGATCGCGACAGCAGCCAACTCAGCACGCGTAATCGTGCTTGAAGGCAGCAGTTGCTGCGCCGAATTCCCTTTGAAAATACCGTATTTAACAGCGACCGCCATTGYTGTTCGGTTTTCCTTGGATATGCTCGCAGTATCCGAGAAGCCTTGCAGCAGCTTGCTCACTTCCCCTTCGCTCAGCGTGATGTCGAGACCAGCATACCGAAGGGCATTGACGAGTACGTCAGCCATGCCTTCACGAGACATTGGCGTATCTATCGCTAGTGTTGTGTAGCTAACTAATCTATGCTGACTTGCAGTTCTGACCACTTCATCATACCATTTCACATCCGCTGCGTTTTTTACCGGCGTTATGCCAAGCACGTTAAGTGCTGCCATCAGCGTCTGTGCCTTGGTTGTTGAAGCTCCCGGTTGCATCGTAGATGATGTCACACCATTGATTAAAAGCTGACTGCTTGCTTTGGCAATCTCTGCTGCGTACCACGCTTTAACTGGAACGTCAGTAAACACACGCTCCGATGATACAGTCACATAAGTGCCGCTTAAGGATACAAGCGCTTTGATGATCGACTTACCGCTCGTATCTGTTGTAATTCGGCTCGGCACCGGTGTTAACGTGCCGTCATCGGCAACCATCGCCAGTGCGGTCACCTTTTTGCCTGCTTCAGACTGAATCGAAATCGTTGCTGTTACATAAGAGCCTTTCAAATCCTTTACTTTAATGCCTACTGGCGCCCCAACTACAGTAACGCCCTCAGCCTTGATATTCTTCACCTTAGCAGTATCGGACGCGGTTGCTGCTGTAATCGTAACCGTCTGCTCTATGCTAGGCGTACCAGTGCCAGATGTGTTACCGCCTCCTGATGAAGAATTTGCAATCGTTAGTGTCAACGTATTGCTGTTTGTCAAATTGCCGTCGAAGGAAGCTGCCTTCGATTGGATGGCGATTGTTGCAGCTTTCGCAGTTCCGCTGAACTGCAGCGTGGCTTCTAAGCCAGATGCCGCTGGAGTGACCGAAGCTAACGTTAAGCCGCTGGCAGCAGAAACAATATTCCAATTGTCCAAATTGGAGGCATCTGCACCAAAAGGAGCACCGTCGCTCTTCACAACAACGGCAGGGTTTATTTGGGCAGCAGTAAGCTGACTAGAGCTGCTGATTACGGGTTCACTCTCAAACGCCAAGCTGTCAATACGAAGATCGGCGGCTTTGAACACAACGTAGAGATTGTGCTTGCCCTTCAAGCTCGTGTTGCTCAATTCTGCTTTTACGTCGACATAAGCCAGCTCCGTTACCGGAACAGATGCATTCGCAATCGTATAGGATCTAGGCTTTGTTGCCGGAACCTCAATCATCGCGAGCGGGGCGCTGCTTGGGGAATCCGCGTGTAATGTAATTATTCCTCCCGCTGCGTCAGAAGCTACCGAGGCTTTAACGCTTTTTGCATTTGTCAGATCCACATTCGGCAGCGCTACGTAGGAACCGTTTTGTTTTGAGCGGACGGCATAATAACCTCCGACTACCTTTTTCGCTTTCAGATTTTGCGCAGTGCGTTCTTTAGAAACCTCATGATAGATGACTTCATGGGAGGCATAAGCATGGTCGAACACATTAAACGGTTTATAGACCTGCAGCGGTGCAATCGCATCTCCATTAATTGCAAGGACCTTCTCACCGCGAATGTCCTTGGAGGATGCGCCAACCATTAACGTGTATGCACCATTTTCTACAATGAAGCTATTTTTATTCACGTCCCAGATGCCGAAGTCACCAGGGTCAACAGACAGAGTAACCACTTTACTCTCGCCTGCTGCCAAAGCGATTTTCTCAAACGCGACGAGCTGCTTCTTCGGAGCAGAGCCGCCATAGCCTGATTGATTGTTTTTAATATAAAGCTGAACGACTTCTGAAGTATCGACAACGCCAGCATTTTTCACTTTTACAGAAACGGTAAACGGCTCATTCCCGCTAGCACTCATTGGCACTGCCAAATCGCTGTATATAAAGCTGCTGTAAGAGAGGCCGTATCCGAACGGATACGTAATTGGTGCATCCGTGTACATATAAGTAAGCTTTGACTCCATAGGATCGGCATTCGTCATGTCCAATGTAAAACGCGGATCAATGGTAGCCATTGATGCAGTCTTGTTACCCTCTGGAATAACATATTTATTTATTGCCGGGAAAGCGGACATATCTGAATACCAAGTGGACGTCAGGCGGCCCGTTGGCGCATAATCGCCATAAAGCACCTGAGCCAGTGCCCGTGAATCGTATTGCCCCCCATATGGCTGATACACGATAGCAGAGACATTCGGATTGTTCTGAATTTCCTCAAGCCCAACTGGAAAGCTACTTTTGACAACAACGATCGTCTTCTTGCCTTTCGCCGCGAAAGCAGCAGACACCTTGTCTACAAGCTCGTAATCGGCATCGCCCATGTACAGGCTGGAGCGGTCATTGCCTTCCCCTGCGCTATGGCGCGGGACTGCTCCCACGAATACTACGGCATAATCAGCAGTCGCCGCCCTAGCAACAGCATCCTGTCCGACTTCCTTCACAACCGTTTCTTTAAATTTCACATCTGCACTGCGAATAGCTGCATTCGATTCATTTCCGAGTACCGCAGCTGCTGTTTTCAGCTTGGCATCTGCACCTGCTGTAATAAAACGTCCATTTGAATAATACCAATTTGTAAAATCACCGGAGAAGCCGCTTCTATAGCCATTCGCTACAAGCGATATGGTTTGGTCAGCGTTTTGCTCGATGCGAATTCTTGGCGGGATCGCACTCGTATTCCCAAGCATCGCTGCAAGATCCCAATCATTGTTGGTTAAATTGAGCGTTGTTCCATCCGTATTGCCTACCGCTGCATTATTACTGGCCGGAGATGTCACCCAGCGGTTGTTTTTGAGCGATAGCAAGCTGTACCCTTCTTGTCCCCAATCGAAGACCCGGAATAGCTGGGCAGGATCGGAAACATTAAGCTGGTCCGCTGTCGTTACTAGCTGAGCTCCTCCCGTATTAGCTGCAGGATCATACACATTAGCGGTAACGGTCTGATTATTATTCATTGCAGTAAGTGCGATAACCTTGCTCGCTGAATCGTAAGTAACATGGTTAGATCCATTCGCATTAATAATCGCGAGCAGCGGAGATACGCCCGATTCAGGAAGCGCAGGAGTTGTTCCTACTGAATAAGTCGTTTTAAATCTCGCATCTGCGTAGATACCGGATACCGCTGCATTTTTATTTTTGGCCAGCGGCAGAATACCGTCATTTTTCAATAAAACAATGCTCTCTTGCGCTGCTTGAAGTGCAATTAGCTGATGCTCCGGCAAGCTGTAAGTTGCTGCCGCTGTCGTACGCACATCCTTAGCATCCTGTGCAAACGGATAAAATTTCGGTATTCCGTTTTCATTGACTTCATTAAAAATGCCAACGCGTACCATTTGATTCACATGAGGCCTTGCTGCCTTAATTAAATCCTCTGCGGTAATGCCATACTCCCCTTTATTTACCAGTGCAACCAAATCCGGCACATCGGCAGGCGTCGTACCTGACGGCCTTCCGGCATTCGCTTCAGCCAGCGCCATCAGTACCGTTGCATGCGTACGGTCGACAGCATAATTAGTATCATAGCCGTTGCTTAAATTGCCTGAACTCGATACATGGGCATCCGCGTTAAAGTCTGGCGAGCTGTAAACGCCGTACTTCGAGAAATCATTCGCATGCAGCTGCAGGGGAGATAAAATATTCGGTATCCCATTCGTACGGCCATATGAAGTCATAACACCTGCAATTGAGCCCGATTCCAGACCCTTAAGTGGGCTGCGTGTCTGGTACTCGAACATCGCTCTTGCCCCGGCGCTATTGTTTGAAGTCTCACGGAACCATTGCGCGTTATAAACAGAATAATGCTTGGTACCGACAGCTGCACGCATCCAGAATCCGTCATCGCTTGCCGCTTGGTCTATGCCGCTAAGTCCCGAAGCCATCTTATCTATTAATGTCCCTGCCATGTAAGGATCTTCAGAATAGCCCTCGTCGAATCTTCCGCTTAAAGGGTTGATACGCATGTCGCTGACCACTGTAAAAGCAACAGTAGCCGATGCATTCGTACCGCCATGAATATTGGACTCTCCTTGTTTTACTTTAAGTAAACTGATTTTTTCACTGCCCACTACCTTCCCTATATTGGAGAGCAGCTCCTTGTTCCAGGATTGTCCCATGCCTACCAGCGCTGGGAAATCCGTTGACACCCCTTGCACATTATCCGCGGCCGCAAGTGCGCCAGGAATGATTTTCCCGGCATTTCGCCCTTGTGTCAGCGTATAATGATTGCGTGAGCCTGTTACATAAACAGCGGGTCCCTCGAGCCCCGTATAATCAAAATACGTATCCACATACGCATCCAAATGCTCCGGATTGCCATCAAATAACGGCATCCCGTCAAAGACTCCTCCGTTCTGCGTTTTAAATACAACATTTGCTGCTGCTTGAACTGGCTGGACGGCGTTTGCAGTTATGCTTGTGGCAAGAACCCCTGCAAGCACCAAAGACAGCATTTTCTTACCCCTTCTATGCTGGGTTTTGTAGTTCATTTTTTCGCTCCCTCTCTTCTCTCATTTTTTTGCAATCGCTTTCAATAGTGACCCAAGCTCATTATACAATTGCCAAGAGTACACTTTGTTTCTACCTTTTGGTGCAGTAATTTTAGATTTTCAGTTCAGTAGAACCACCAACCCCCGAGGCACTCCCCACCTCTTCCATCCGGGTTTCATAACCATATCTTTCTACAACATGCTGAAAAAGTTGCTTTTTCATTCGAATACTCGAAAACAAGATATGAAATTTGATGATAATACGACTATGCAAAAAGCTCATTGTCAGTGTTCTACAATTAACATAATGTCTCGTGGAAAAGTTAGTCCTAGGCATGTTCTGCACTTTTCGTTGTGCATTGTGTTTTTCTATGTGCCAGGTACCTCGCTTACGAACCTAGCAGCTCTTATTTCGCCAATTTATTAACGATTAGAAGTTTAACGAACTCCAGAATCATTATTTGTTGAAAAACAACGCAAAACACCCCAAACAGCATGCAATAACGCTAATACGATTCGCTAAAACGTAAGAATATTAGTTTTCTTCATAATAAGCGTCATACTGTTCGTTAGAATCGCAAGCACACAGTCATCACTTAAATGCCAATTCGACAGCAAATCAGCATATTTAAATTGTAAGTGATAATGGTTATCAATTATAATGGTGAGATCGTATAGCTCTAACGTACTTCTCCCCGTTTATACGAATCCAATCTTACAGGGAGAAGGATTGGAGATGAAAGCATTATGAAACTGGAAGAACATATTTTGTTATGGAATCATGCAGCTGTAAAAATATTGGACATACGTCACGTTATTATGGAACCAGGCGAGCTGCTTGAGTCTTATCTGCTGCCGGCAAGCAGCTTTATTTATGGTGTTCGAGGTTCAGCAACTCTACAGCTCGACGGCAATAAGCATGAAGCAAGGCGCTTTCATATGCTGCATGGCGGTAAAGGGATGCGCCTAGATATAGAGGCAAAGGAAGAATTTGAATATTATCAACTGTTTTACAAAACCGGGTATGCATTCACGGGCCGGAAAGAGCTTACACAATTAATGGAGCGCTATAATCCTTTTTCGCTCCAATATGCCTTTCGGCCAGAGGAGCCGCTCGCTCTGCTCCGCTGCCTCACCCTTATGAGAAATATATGGCAAGGTGCGCATAGTTTGGATCAGCTTCATATTAAGGGACTCTTTTATCAGTTTCTGCATGAGCTTCTTCGTCAAATGGATACTCAAGGGATTGATGCGCGCAAACCGGATCTTGTATCACAAGCCATAAGGTACATAGATGAACATTATCAAAAGAGCCTAACACTGGAATCAATTGCTGATACGCTGAATTACAGCCCACGTCATCTATCCATGCGGTTTAAGGAAGAAAAAGGGGCCGGTCCGATCCATTATTTAATTCAGGTTCGGGTAGCTCACGCCATCGAATTACTGCTTGGTACAGATGCTGATATGCAGGAAATCGCAAGGGAAATCGGCTATTCAGATGTCTATTATTTCAGCCGAATTTTCAAAAAATATACGGGATTGTCACCGCTTCACTTTCGGACATCAGAGCGGCAGCGACGAAAAATAGATGATTATCCATTTAATTTAACCAGATTATCCATTGGATCAGGCGGGATGAGGCGTTATATTGGTAACGATGATGATAATCATTATCAATATAAACGTGGAGGGTCTATACAAATGAAAAGACACACAAAACCTGGATTAGCTGTGAGCATATTGCTCAGTTTAATGCTACTGCTAGGAGCTTGCTCAGCAGGCGGAACGAATACCGGCAATTCTTCTTCGACTACTACAAATACCGCAGCTGCATCCAATGCCGCTCAAAATACGAATGGTACCGCTGGCGATAACAATCAAGCAAGTAAATCAACACGTATCGTGTCTACTGTAATGGGTGATGTTGAGGTTCCAGCTGAACCTAAACGTGTAGTCGTGCTTTATTTGCTAGGTGACGTCGTTGCTATGGGAATTAAGCCAGTTGGTGTGTCCGATGTATTCGAAGGGGCTGCTTTTGAAAAGGATCTTGCAGGGGTGAAAATGCTGGGCAGTTGGTTTGAGCCGAACCCAGAAGCCATTATGGCGCTTGAGCCAGATCTCATTATTGTCCCTTCTGAGGATACGTATAAGAAATTAAGCCAAATTGCACCAACCATTCTTGTTCCAAATGAAAAAATGACTACGGATGAAAGACTTGCTTTGCTGGGCCAAACCTTCGGTAAGGAGCAGGAAACGCAAACCCTCCTTGACAACTTTAATACGAAGGTAAAAGAAAGCAAAGAGAAGCTCGCAGCAGCTGGCGTACTGGACAAAACGGTAACGATTATTGAAGGCGGAAAAAAGGAAATGTCGGTCGTAACCGGCAAGCAATTTGGACGCGGCTCTCAAATTATTTATGAATATTTAGGCATGAAAGCGCCAGAGATCATTCAGAAAAAAATTGATGGATCAACGGATGAAGAAGGTGATACCGTTTCTATGGAAGTCCTTCCAGAGTATATTGGCGATTATGTTGTCCGTTCTTCCTATGAAGGAATGGATGATTTGACTGGCAATCCAATTTGGAATAGCATTCCAGCTGTCAAAGAAGGCAGAATGATCGAGCTGAGCTTTAACCTCTCATATTACAGTGATATCTATTCCCTTGATGAACAGCTTGACTTTATCGTCGAACAGTTGCTGGCCACAGCAACAAAAAACTAAACCGGCATGGTCTACGTAAAAGAGCAGCTGGCTTCAAAAAGCCAGCCTACAAACACTTATTTTGCTACCATTATGCTCGTTGGATGCCTGTTAGTGCTGTTGGCTGCTGCTGCGTCCATTTCGTTCGGAGCTGCTCGAATGGACCTATCAACGGCATGGAGCGCTGTCTTTTCTTTTGATCAAAAGCTAACTGAACACCAAATTATTCGTTTCCTGCGGTTCCCCCGAACCATTGCAGATATCATCGTTGGTTCCAGCCTTGCGGTCGCAGGAGCGATTATGCAAGGAAGCACACGCAATCCGCTGGCTGATTCAGGGTTGATGGGAATAAACGCAGGAGCCGCCTTAGCTATGGCGATTGCATTAGCATTTATGCCGGGGAGCCAATATAGCGTGCTGCTATTGGTATGCTTCATCGGAGCCGGCCTTGGCGCAGGGTTAACGTATTTAACCGCTTCTCTGAGCCGCAAGGGCATGTCACCTCAGCGGCTAGTGCTTGCGGGCATGTCAATCACACTGCTTTTTGGAGCAATTGGTACATTTATCTCTATTAATTTTAATATCGGTCAAGCTCTCTCCTACTGGACGTCAGGTAGCGTTGCTGGGGCTACTTGGGCGGAGCTCGCACTGACTGCCCCTTGGTTTGTGATAGGTTTAGCACTATCGATAGGACTCGCGCGCTCTATTACTATCCTGAACCTAGGCGAGGAAATTGCGCGGGGCGTGGGACAGCGAACTGTAGTCGTCAAGCTCCTCTCTTCCCTTGCGGTTCTTCTATTGGCCGGTGTATCAGTTGTGCTCGTAGGCCCGGTCGGATTCGTAGGACTCATTGTTCCGCATATGATGCGGTTCATGGTTGGGGTCGATTATCGGTATATCATTCCTGCCTCGGCTGTATATGGCGGACTGTTTATGCTAATCGCCGATCTAATCGGCCGTTTGGTCAACCGTCCGAACGAAATGGCGCTTGGCATTATTTTCGCCATTGTCGGCGTTCCTTTCTTCTTGTTGATTTCTCGCAGGGAAAGGAGAGCGTTTGAATGAGGCAGCAACTATTACACGGAAGAAGAAGTCTGCTGCTAGCAGGGCTGCTGGTGATGCTAATTGCTGGTATTCTTATCAGCATGAATACAGGGAAGATGGCGCTTCACCCCGGAGAGGTGCTGAACACTTTATTTGGACAAGGCACGGAGAGACAAAATCTTGTCGTGTTCAAGTTTCGGCTGCCGCGCATCGTATTGGCTGCGCTTGTAGGCATGGGAATGGCGATCTCTGGAGCTGTTCTCCAAGGACTTCTGCGCAACGATCTCGCTGATCCAGGGATGCTCGGTATCAACGCCGGTTCAGGGCTCATGGTTCTACTGTTCATTACGCTATTCGGCCTTTCTGGATTATCATCTGCCTTCCTGCTACCCGTCATGGCGTTTGTTGGGGGATTGCTGGCTGCACTGTTGATTTATATTCTTGCCTATAGGTCACGAAGCGATCCTTCTTCCACTCGTCTCGTACTGACAGGAGCTGCAATAAATGTCGGCCTCAGCGCCTTAACCCTGTTTCTGACGCTCAAGCTGGATGACGAGCAGTATGTCTTCGCTCAGAAATGGCAGGCTGGTTATTTATGGGGGACGGAATGGCAATATATTGCGCTTCTTGCCCCATGGGTGCTAATACTTGTGTCGTATATCTGGTACAAATCATTAGTGCTCAATACATTGAATCTTGGCACTGAGATTGCTACTGGCGTAGGCGCTCACGTTAAAAAAGAATTTCTAGGGCTCGTCCTAGCCGCGGTCGCCATTGCATCGGGATGCGTCGCACTCGGAGGCTCAATCGTCTTCCTCGGGCTGATCAGTCCTCATATTGCACGCAAACTTGTTGGTCCAGACCATAAGCTATTGCTTCCTGCTTCAGCGCTCATTGGCGGCATTATTATGGTTGCGGCCGATACGATTGCCCGCACCGTTAGTTTTGGAGCTGATATTCCAGCAGGTATTATCGTTACGATCCTAAGCGTCCCTTATTTCCTATATTTATTGATGCGATAAACATGGTAAAGAAAATCGAATGTAATCAGATACATTTCCCCCTGATGTAAAGAAAGGAAGACCTCGGCCTACTAGGCTCGAGGTCTTCCTTTCTTCTTCAATCAATCATGACTCAGACATATCTACTAAATTTCCTCCTGCGACGCATCGCTCTTTCCGAATCGGATATTGTTAGCTATCGTATCCTGAAACAAATACACATCCTGAAATACCATCGAAACCTTGCGTCATAAATCGTTCGGCCCTGTGAAGACAAGTAGCCTGCTGGCCCTAAAGACAAACCATATATGTTAGAAAATAAAATAATCGATAATGATTCTCATTTACTTATACAGTATATCAAAACTAACTACCTATGAGAACATATTCTACTAAGTTAGCTTAATGAACATAACTAGAAGCACCTTTGCCGCTGTTTTTTTGATATTTTCCCAAGCTGCCAATCGTATACATTACTCGCTTCAATCATAAAAATAGCCAAAATATGTTAAAGGAAAAACGCGTATTATGTCGAATTTCAATGTATGATGATACAGCTGAAAAATAAAATCACCTTCAAATATGTAGCTATTATTCTATTGTTTCTTAGCATTCTTCTTGCCCTGCGATGGACATGGTCTGAACTATTTTCTACAGCGGAGCACCCTCGTGCTGTAAATGGCGTACTCGACATGCGCGGCTGGGACTTTAACAACTCAGCTACCATTCCATTGGATGGCCAATGGGAGTTTTACCCTGCAAAATTAATCCATCATCAGGATGTTCAGCCGCTGCAAAACCAGTTCCGCTATATTCAGGTTCCAGGTGACTGGGGCAGTGTGCTGACCAAAGAGGCAGACACCTCTATCGGGTACGGAACGTACCGATTGCGTATTCTGATCGATCCGCTAGAGCAGCCTGTTGCATTTTGGCTGCAAAAAATACAAGCCTCATCAGGCGTAGAATTAAATGGACTTGTTGAGAACGACTTCGGAAAACCTGCCGAAAATGCTGAGGAGTACAAGCCCAAGAAAATCTCCTACACCGCTTCTTACTCTGTAAAAGGCACCAAAGAGCTTGAACTGCTCATTCGTGTTGCTAACTATGACGATGCTTACAACGGGGGAATTTTACACTCCATTCAATTTGGTTCACAAGCAGCGATTGATTATGTGCGATGGTACTCTATCGGCTTTCAGCTCGTCATATTTGTTGTTTTGCTGCTTCACGGCTTGTATGCTACTATCCTTTTCTTATTCAATCCTAAAGAAAAAAGTTTGCTTATCGTTGGTTTATTAACGCTCGCTACCGGTATTACGATCGTCGTCGGCCATGACAACCTGCTCTTGTTATGGCTGCCACTCAACTATACATGGGCGCTGAAGCTCAGGCTGCTCTCTCTGCTTTGGCATTCCTTTTTTATTTTTCTACTATTTAGAAGATTGTCTTCGGCTCCTCCGAAGAACCGCTGGCTGGGAGCATTCACTGCAGCGCTCATTTTTTATTCTGTGTTTCTAATTGTCGCAAACGCACCGCTTGTAAATGAATCGGTAGCATTAAAAATATTTTCTTTTTTTTATCTATTGCCCTTTGCTTGGTTCGTTTATATAACAGGAACGATGGTCTTAAGGAAGCAAACAGACAACAACGACGTCGTCTTCCTGTTGTTATCTGCTGCAGGMGTTATGTCCAGCTTTCTGTGGAGCTTAATCAACTCAAATAGCCAGGTTTCGGTTGTATATTATCCAATAGATATCATAGCAGCTATCATTGGTTTTTCTACGTACTGGTTAAAGCAATTTTTCCGTAACTCGAAGGAAAACAAAGAGCTGAACGAACAGTTAAAAAAGGCTGACAAGCTGAAAGACCAATTTCTTGCCAATACTTCACATGAACTGCGAACGCCGCTGCACGGTATTATGAATATTGCTCAAACCGTTGTAACGAAAGAGAAAGGGCAAATGAATACAAAAAGCGTTAACGATATGGAGCTGCTTATAAGAATAAGCCGCCGTATGTCGCATATGCTCGGTGATCTTCTAGATGTAGCAAGGCTGAAGGAACACCGAATCGTGCTGCAGCAGGAGCCTTTACAAATTCAATCCATCGTGCCTGGCATCGTTAGCATGCTGAAATTTATGATCGAAGGCAAACCGATTCAACTGCATGTGAATATAGCTGAATCGATGCCTTGGGTCATGGCAGATGAGAAAAGGCTTGTACAAATTTTGTACAACTTATTGCACAACGCTCTAAAATACACGGAAGAAGGAACAATTTCCATCTCTACCGAAATTCAGCATGGGAATGCCGTCATTCATGTCTCCGATACCGGAGTCGGCATGAATAAAGAAACGCAGGCGCGCATCTTTCTCCCTTACGAACAAGGCATTTATGGTATCAATGATGGAAGAGGAATCGGGCTTGGTTTAAGCATTTGCAAGCAGTTGGTCGAATTGCATGGCGGAGCACTAACTGTTCGCTCTACACTCGGCAAAGGTTCTGTTTTCAGCTTTCAATTACCGCTTGCCAATATGTCCAGCCTACCTTCAGCACAGCCCTTGCTTCCTATACACCATACAACGGAAGGAACAGAAGAAAGCCATGGTAGATTATTTTTTCCTGACATCACAATCGACGAATTAGCAGCCTCTGCAACCAACCCGCCATTTCTGAATGATGGAAAAATGAATATTCTTGCAGTGGATGACGACCCGGTTAATCTGAATGTGCTTGTTGGCATTTTATCTTCCGAGCCTTATAACATTACAACAGCCAATTCAGCACGTGAAGCGTTAGTGTTGCTAGGCAGTGGGCAGTGGGATCTATTAGTTGCCGATGTTATGATGCCACAGATGTCCGGCTACGAGTTAACGAAGAAGGTACGGGAGCAATACTCTGTATCGGAGCTCCCCATTTTGCTGTTGACTGCCCGAAGTCAGCCTGCTGACATCTATACCGGATTCTCGTCTGGAGCCAATGATTATGTTACCAAGCCTGTAGATGCTCTGGAACTCAAATACCGAATCAGGGCGTTGACCATGCTGAAGCAGTCTATTAATGAACGTTTGCGTTTAGAAGCCGCTTATCTTCAGGCACAAATCCATCCGCATTTTCTGTTCAATACACTTAACTCCTTAATGGCGCTAAGCGATATTGATACTGAAAAGATGCGTAATCTGGGCGATTCTTTTGTATCCTTTTTACGGATTAGCTTTGACTTCTTAAATACAGGGGAGCTTGTTGAGCTCTCTCACGAGCTGGAGCTTGTCAAAGCCTATTTGTATATTGAAAAAGAACGTTTCGAGGACAGGTTGACTGTCGTATGGGAAGTTGATGCCAACATCAGCTTGCTTATCCCGCCTCTTTCTATACAGCCGCTGGTTGAAAATGCGATTAAACATGGGCTTCTTAGTCAGAACAATGGCGGCACGCTGCATATTCGAATCAATCGCCAAGACAGCTTCATACGAGTTGAAGTCATTGATAATGGCATAGGCATGAATGAAGAACAGGTCATTCAACTGCTCAGTCCAACGATGAAAGGAAAAGGCGGAATAGGGATTGCCAATACGAATCGACGATTGACTCAAATGTATGGTCAAGGCTTATCTATAATCAGTAAGCCCAAGGAAGGAACCACCGTGTCGTTTGTCATTCCAAACAATCGCAATCAGCAGGCTATGGATAACGATTGATTTTAGCAGCTGCTAAACAACTTCATCGATACAAAAAAGACGGACAAATGGTTTCTCATTTGTTCGTCTTTTTATTATTCGAAAAAAAAATTCGAAAGAAGTGTCCGTGAACTGCGACATTCCGCTCGGAACGGTTAAAAGTAGGGGTAGGCTAGCCATGAAAGCACTGAAGTTGCAGCTTGAAGATATCGGAGAGGAGGGGCTCCTTCACGCTCTTCCTTATCTAGCCAAGCGCACGAAGGACATCATCGATTTTCAGGCTATGGGCGAGGACGCCGTAATTCATCCAGCTCAGAAAATCAACCTCGAATACACGGTTATGACGTACTGCGGGAAGCGATTGCCAATGTGGCGTCGCGTAAAGATTCCTTTTCTCTTGTTCTGAAATTTCAAAAGTGACGAACACATTATCGGCATCGATTTGCGCGAGCAATTCTGGTGTTAGCACGGCTGTCCTTGTGCTCTTTGTCAATTGCTTTACAAGCGGATGAGGCGTCATTCCCAGGTCACTATAGAGAACAGGCCCCGTGTATCCCTTATCCGGACCGCCGTACAGCAATATTCCATTGGCTTGAATTCGCAGAAAAACGGTGGTTTGATGATGAATCGGGCGAAGCTTTTTCCGAGCAGCTTCTGCTTTTTTTTCATACTTCGCTATAATATCAACGACTTTTACGTTTTTTCCTCTCCCAATTAGATCTGCCATGATTCGCAAAGTCTCCTGCCAATCTTCCCCCTCATTGGACATTTTGTAGAGCGGAGCCTGTTCCTCCAAGAGATGATGGTCCCATTTATCTGGAAAGCCGTTGTCTACCAAAATAAAGTCCGGCTTTATCGGCAGCTGAGCAGCATATTTATCGGAAATCTCAATTGCAGGAATATGCTCAAGCCCCAAATACGACTGTTTTCCCCAATTCGTTATGGAGCACTGCAGGATAGGCGTAACGCCAAGCGTTACCAGAAAATCTTCAAGAAACGGTGCGAATACACGAATCTCCTCTCGGTAATGTCTTCGGTATTGCCCTGGCGATATGCCGACTGTCTTCTTGAAGCGGCGGTTAAAATAAAACTCATCGCCAAATCCGGCGTTCTGTGCAATATCGGACAAACGATCATCGGTTGCTTGCAGCAGGTGCTTCGCTTGATTAATTCGAATGCCGGATAAGTACTGCAGCGGCACCTGACCCGTTATCTCTTTGAACAAACGCGAATAGTGTGTGCGGCCAACATCGGTCAAATTCGCCAGCTGGCCCACCGACCATTCGTTGCGATAGTCATGGTATAGCCGATCAATTGTAGCTTCAACCGCTTTCCGACTACTCTGGGCATGAGAAATGGTCAGATTGTGCTTGAGAATATGTCGGAGCAATTGTTGAAAACATATTTGTTGATCCAAATCGTCCAGCTCATCACTAGTGTCTGATAAGCTAAAGCTATGTAGCCTCTCAACCCACTCCAAGCATTGGGAAAATGGGTGGCACACCACTTCTCCTGTACATGGAAATGAAGTACTCCAATCGCTATCCGATGCGGCCCGAGCATCTTTTCCAATGTAAAGAATCTCAAAGCTTAGTTCATAATGAATGAGTCCGCTGCTGCCAACTTCATTTGTAATGGTTGCCCCTGGCTCGGAAATAAAACATTTGCCGCGCTCGAGCTGATAACCACATCCATCAAGAACGAGGCGCCCTCCTCCGTCCATAATGACAAACAATCGATAGCAATCATTTTTTCTCGCTTTTTGTTGTTCATGAGGTTCAGATTCCTTATATTTCACTCCGGTTAAGCGATAGATTTTGCTTGGAGATGTATTCGTATTGGCGTTTGTCTCTTGCATAGATTCATAAGCCCTCCTTTCCGTGAGAATGATTATCAATAAAATCACTATAAACGATAAAGAAGAGCACTTCAACTGTTCGTTGAAATGCTCTTCCGATAAAATTGTAATCGCAGCGCGAATGTTACTTCAGCAGCACTTTTTCCAAATCTTTAATTTTGAGTTGGTTAGCCGTGAAAGCACCCGTCTGCCAATAGGTCCGATCCACTTGATAAACATTTCCTTTCTTTATAGCAGGGACGCTTTGCCAAATCGGACTATCGAATAGATTTTTAATGGATTCTTGATTTTCGGCCGATGACCAAGATCCATTTGAAGTTAAAATAATGATATGGTCTGCATTAAGATCAGGAAGCTTCTCCATGGAGATCGTTTCAATAAAGGCTTCCATATCCGCAACCATCTTTGGCGGAGTTAAGCCTAATTCTTTGTAAAGGATAGAACCAATAAATTTGTTCTTAATTCCAAGAAGATTGAGGTCAGTCTCGCCGATATTAAGTCGCAACACAGCAACAGATTCTTCTCCAATTGCTGCTTTCAGCTTGCTTTTTGTATCCGCGATTTGCTGCTCGTAGTCCTTCACCAGCTTCTCGGCTTTCTCTTGTTCACCAATTAGATCAGCAATCTTAAGAAGAATATCGGAGGAGCTGCTCATCAAAATGTCGTCAGGCATCCGAAAGGTTGGTGCTACCTTAGAGTATTTTTCATAGATCGCTTCATCTACAAAACCATCTGTAATAATAAGATCTGGTTCCGCATCCAGCAGTGCTTCAATGCTTCCTGTTATATCAAATGGAGGAACGTCTAAATTCAAATATTCCTGTTTGCCCCACATCGGATGGTACCACTGTACAACAGGCTCCACGCCAAGAGTGACTAAATAATCCTCCAAATAAATAGCAGCTATTCGCTTTGGTTTAACCGGAATTTCAACGTCACCAAAAAAATCCTTCACTACGCGTGTTTCATTCTCATTCGTTTTCACTTCTTTATCATTCTCTGCGGCTTTGTCTGTTTGCGTATTCACAGCATTTCCTTTGTTCGCTGCTTCTTCCTTCTCTTCTTGCGGTGTGCTGCATCCTGTGAGTGCGATGAAAACAATCAGTAGAGAAATGAGACCCCTTACGATAATGCTGCGTGAACCTGTATGCCGAAACATATTTTACCCACTCCTGTATATGTATTGTCGTAACGAAATGTTTTCATTGATTATCATTCTCATTTCGTTCATGAGCAATTATATCATTATGGTTTTGGGATACAATGTCCATTCTCATGCGAGTTTTTTATCCAAACATGAGATAACGAACACGATTCAATCCTAAAAAACATGTCATCTTTATATAAAAAAACAACCGCCTCTAGGCAAAATGTTTCGCCCAAAGCCGATTGTTTGTCGCAAATAATCATTATTTTACCGCACCAGCAGTTATTCCAGCTACAATATATCTTTGAAAAAAAGCATAGACGAGTACAACAGGCACCATTGAAATTAACAGTCCAGCGAACAATGGCCCCCATTCGGTTCGGTACTGCATCTCCCCCTGCATGATCGCAATTCCAACAGGCAGTGTGTACTTGGAAGGCTCATTCACGAAGATCGTCCCCATAATGTACTCATTCCAATTGTTCAAAGCGTTCATAATCAAAATGGGAATCATACCGGATCGAGCCATCGGCAGCATAATTTGAAAAAAGGTTCTAAAATACCCCGCCCCGTCAATATAGGAGGCTTCCTCCAATTCCTTCGGCAGCGATTTGAAAAAACTGACCAACACAAAAACGCCAAACGGCAATGACCACGCTGTATATACAAGTACTAATCCGTTTAGTTTATTAATTAAGTACAAATCGTTTAGGAGAAAGAACAACGGTACCAGCCCCAAAATAAGAGGGATCATCATTGAGGACAAATAGATCATATACATCAACTGGCTGCCGCTGAACTTGAAACGTGCTATAACATAGGCAGTTGTAGCCGATAACAAAATGGATAAACATGAGCTCATTAAAGTAATGTATACGGAATTCAAAAAATAGTCGCCAAAATGATAGGTTTTCCACACATAAGAAAAGTTGCTCCAGTAAAGCGGAAATTCAGGCAGTGACCAAGGTTTGTTCGTTAAAAATTGCGTATTATTTTTTAAAGCGCTTAGCAATGTCCAAAGCAGCGGATAAAGCACAGCCGAGGTCCACAGAAGAAGAACGAGGATGGCTGCTGTCCTAAATATTCGTGAAGGCTGACTGAAGCTCATACATGCATCTCCTCTATGAAAATTCAATGCTATCGCGTCGAAGCACTCGCTGCAAGACTAGCGTTGTTGCTAGAGATAAGATCAAGATCAATACACCAAGTGCTGCAGCGTAACCCATATGAAATTGACGGAATCCCATTTGGTACAAATAGGAACCTAGCACTTGCGTTGAATTATCTGGTCCTCCTTCCGTCATCAATAAAACCATCACGAAGGAGCCGTTTAAAGTCGTCATCACAATATGAAGAATGCTGACCTTAACCTGCTCCCAGATCAAGGGAAGCGTAATCCTCCAAAACTGTCGATTAGGCGAGGCTCCATCCATTTCAGCCGCCTCGTACAAAGAAGCAGGTATGCTAAGAATGCTGGCAACGAGCAGGAGAAAATAAAATCCTACCCCAGCCCAAATCGAGGGCCATAAGATCGACCACAATGCCGTTCCTTCTTCCCCTAGCCAAGGCCTATTGTTATGGGCATTCGTGAATATCCCAAGAAACGAATTCAGAAAGCCGATGCTCGGATTATAAACAAATCGCCATAACACACCTATAACCACAATTGAGATCAAATTCGGAAGAAAAAAGACTAATCTAAAAAACTGCTGCCCCCGCACTCTGAGCCTAGTAACTGCAACTGCGAAGAAAGTAGCTAACAGAATGATTCCAATTACTTTCCCAATGACTAGAAAATAATCGTTGCCAATCGCTCTCCATACGATCGGATCCTGAATCAGAGCCTTAAAGTTGTCCAAACCAATATAAGTCATGTGCTCAGAGCTGCCAGACCAGTCAAACAAAGAGATGTATATGCCTTTGGAAATGGGAAACAGTGTAAAAAGGCAGAAGAAGAGAAACGTTGGAATAAGGAATGTAATAATGAATAGCTTTCTTTGTGCTTGACGCGACATTGACGCTCATCCTTTACCTGAAATAACTAGATTGCAAGTGGCTTACTTTCTAGCCTTGGCTGCTGCTGCCTCAACCCGCTCCGTCCACTCTTCCGGTGTGATTTTGTTGATCGTCAAAGCTATCGTTGCATCACTCATCACCTTGAATACATCAGCATTAAACACAACTACAGGTGCGACAATCGTATTGTCGCTATTGTAATATTTCATAGCATTTTTGGCCGTATCCCCAGCATTGGAAGATTCCAAATCTACTTTCACGTTCATGAGAGCACCGGTTTTCTCCGCCCAGTTCAACGACGCTTTTTTGGTGAAAATAAATTCGATGAACGCTTTGGCAGCTTCAGGATTTTTCGCTTTTTTGGCAATCGCCATCGTACTTGTGTACGGCAACGCTATGAATTTCCCGCCCTTCGCTTGGGTTATTGAAGGAACGAACCCATACTTAAAATCTGTCGGCGCATCATTTTTCATTTCGCTTTCCAGCCATAGCCCATTCGGAATCATAGCAGCCTTGTGCTGTAGAAATTGCATCTGCGAATCTGTATGGTTAAGCGCAGGAGCACCTTTATCAATTAGACCCTTAGCGGAAATCTCGCTTAATTGACGAAGCGCTTTAAGAACGGGCTCGCTTTTGAAAATACCTTCTTTCATGTCACCCATGTCTTTCAGAATTTGCCCATTATCACCGTTCGCCGATATAATCGCTGGATATACGAAGCCGCCAAGAATGTAATCCGGATATACGCCTGTATGAATATAGGGACTAATACCAGCAGCTTTTATTTTCTCACTTACCTCCAAGAAACGATCAAAGTCTGTAGGAACAGCCCATCCATTTTTCTCAAACAACGCTGCATCGTAGAATGTGCCATATGAGCCGAATACAAGCGGAATATTATAGGTTTTGCCGCCGTATTGCTCAGGACTTGCGATCATAACATCAGTAATTTTCTCTCCGTCTACGTTGCTCGCTTCTTGAATCCAATCCGATAGATCCAGAAGCTGGTCGTCTTCTACCATCTGCCTCGGATTTGATCCAGCTCCATCTATGTAAACAAGATCTGGGGGATTGCCTTGAATCCATCTCGGTTTCATTTGATCGTTAATTTTGGGGCCAGCCGATTGCTTGATTTTCAGATCAGGATTTAGCTTCTGGAATTGATCAATAACATCAATCCACCACGCATCCCCATAACCCCCGACAAAATATTGGATTTCAAACTCTCCTTTAAGTCCATTAGCCACTTCGGATTGCGTGTCAGAAGCTGCTGGCTTTTCCGCCTCAGCACTCCCATTATTTGAACCGCAAGCAGCAACGATAAATAATATCATGATGAGCAGTGTTACAAATACCGGCCTTTTCATGTTCATAATCAATCTCTCCTTTTGTCATTGCTCCCTTTTGAAAATGATCCTCCGCAACAGATTTCGTCACGGAGGATCATACTGCCATTAATTCAAATACAATCTATTTTGCGGGATGATTTGTTTCGCTTGAAGCGGACTCGACCAAGACAACTTAGCGATGGCGTCTTCCGTATTGTCGTAGTATTCAAGCTTAATATCGTACTTCTGCCCCGCTGTTAATTGAATMGTTCCAGACCATTCCGTCGTAGCCTGATCCACCCACTTATTAATGATGAGCTGATTGTTCACCCAGAGCCGAACCCCATCATCGCTACTCGTATAAAAAGTATAGGTTCCTGTGTATTGAGGCTTCACTTTGCCCGTCCATCTTACGGAGAAGGTATCTGCATCCATACTGGTCATAGGAGCCCCTAAACCCCAATCGAAGTTCACGGTTGCATCGGTTCTAGTCGCTTTTAACGAGGTGAAATCCATGTTGTTGAAGTAATTGGCAGTAAGCCCCGTGCCTTCTGCTTCTCCCGGAGGAAGATCGCTTGCTGGCGTAAATTTGATCCAATCGTAATACGCCCGAATCGGCGTGCCTGGATAGACGAACGGCCCGGTCCAGACTTCAGCAGGCCCTGCGCCTGACCATAAATTGGCCATAATATGACCTGGACTTGTAGGAAGCGTACCACGCGAGCCGTTCTCCGTATGCACCAAATTACCATCAACGAACCACTTGATATACGTAGGAGACCATTCGAAGGCATAGTTATGGAAGGCCAAGGAAGAGTCGAATCCAAGATCGATAATCGTGCTATGCTGGCCTACGCCGTTTGTGAAGTAGTTCGCTTCCAGCTTAGTCGTATCCTTGCCTAATATTTCAATGTCAATTTCATCGTTTGACGTGTTTGTCGCTTGGCCCGAATACGTAAAGAGTGCTGTCACAAGCCCTGTACCCTTAGCCGCTTTAATGCGCGCTTCGACACGACCGTATCCATATTTCACATTCGTTGCATATTCGCCGGAAGCATAATTTTTGCCTGCGCAATTGGCAGGGCAACCCGTATTGTCCAAACGAAGCGCCATAATTCCATTACTAAACTCTTGATTCGCTGCCCGCCAGCCAACGCCAAAGTCCACTCCGTTGCCCCAGCCATCCGACGTGTAGAACAAATTATTGTTAATCCCATTCAACGGTTCATCAAACGCAATATCAGCAGCAGAAGTAACAGTCGGCATCATTAAAGAGAGAAGCAGCATACAGGATAAGAGCCATACCATCATTCTTTTTTTGCTATTGCTTGCCTTGTTCATCATTACACACCTCTTTCTCAGATTGGTATTGCGAAAAAAAGTGGTAAACAGGCTTTCAATTTACTCATTTCCTCTGCTAATGCTTACTTTTCCATCCTTCCGAATGACGTCAGCACCAATCGCATCCGTTAAAACAAGCAGCGGTACGTAAGCATGGCCATTATTCAGGATGACTGGATTTTTCATCATCGTTTTTATCCCATTAATAAAAGCAACGTTCGAATTCACCTTAAATATCAATTCGGATTTGGACAATTTGTCATTGACGATGATTTCTTGTTTAGCTGTATTCCATTTCACCGTTGCATATAAACTTTCCATAACAAAACGAAGCGGTGCCATTTCTGTTTGTCCGATTTTGAATACTTTTAGTTCTCGTGCATCTTCAACTAGCAGATCTACTGATTTCCCTTGTTTTACAGGTGTTGAAGGATCTACATTAGTTTCAGGCTGCTGCTTTGGCAGCGTATAAGCTATTCGATCCACCTCAGCGATCTGGGTTTTACCTGGATACACATACTCGTTCGCCCAGCCATTGGTTTTGGTAGCCGGCCACATGTTCACAATCATATAGCCAGGTGCTGAAGGGAGCTCTCCTCTCGAGCCGGTTTCCGTATGAACGAGCTTGCCGTCTACATACCACTTGATGGAATCCGGCGCCCACTCAAAGGCGTAATCATGGAAATCATCCGCTGCATCAAACCCTAGAGGAATGATCGTCGAATGCATGCCAACACCTTTTGTAAAATAATTCGTTTCGAACTGCGTCGTGTTTTTACCTAAAATCTCAATATCGATCTCGTCAGCCTTACCGTCTGAATCAGCGCCATAGGTGAAAAACCCGGTTACGACTCCATCGCCTTTAACCGCTTTCATTCGAACCTCAAACTTACCGTATCCGTAACGCTGTGTTGTAGAATATTCCCCTGAAGCATACGGTTTATCGGAGCATTGCGCTTTATCCTGTGCACACGGCTTGTCGTCAATCAACAATTTCAATTTCCCGTCTTCAAAGATGACATGATCATCTCTCCAGCCGCTCAGAAAGGTTCCGCCATTGGACCATCCGTTAGAAGCATACCAGCGATCCGTATCCTTCTGGTCCAGCAAATCTATAAATGTTTTACCTAAAGCTTCTGGTGCTTCAGCTTCCTCTGCCATAGCAGCAACCGGCATTGAGCAGAGCATAACAGCGACTATGAATGTTAGCAGCGTGGATTTAAGATTTTGTTTCACAAATGAGCCTCCCATAGTAAATTGTGCTTTTCTCCATTTTTACCTCTCCTAATTGCCGTTACCTGAGGCCCCACCTCCCAACGTAAAAGCTTAGTTTTACTTCGTTAAGTAGATGAAAAACATTCTTTACATTCGTGTCATTCCCACAGTTAGCATTTTGCAATAATAAGTTCTTTACGGTTAAATTTTACAAATAAAAAATAGGCTTTTCTCCTCCTTAACGATTATAAAATGGCACTATCCAACTGTTATTTGGCATAGGTCCAGATGAAGCGTAGTTTTTAGGCATAAAAAAAACCGTTCGAGTGCTGAGCTCGACGGTTTAATATTCATATAGACTTTTGCTAAGAGAACAAAAGCATTCACTGCACACTTATTTCATTGCTGCTATCCTCTGCCTTCTTAACAGGTAAAGCCATATAAATAGCAACAGCATAAAATATTATTCCTATAATCATGAACAAAATGCTGATAACATGAGGTGCTGTCATCATCGTCTCATCCATAGCTATTGCGAATTTACCGGGCGGATCACTCCATCCCGTCATTTTTCCAGCAAAATTAGCAATGGCTAGATATACAATACCAAATAGTAGAGTTCCAGATAGAAGGAATGTTGATCCCGCTATTAAACATATTTTTTTCATATATGATRACCTCCCGATCTGTTATGAAAAAAAGGAGAACCGCTCCAATCAAGCGAAGATCAGAATCAGATCTCTTTTCCATTTTACCATATATCGGAAGTTTATCCAAAGATCAATGCATAGATCATTTATAATTTATACTTTTATAACAACGAGCTATTCTTGCTTAACCTTTTAGCCTATTCTGCATAAATACAACTTCATCAGCTAACTTCTCGATACGCGCAATGATGTCCTCATTTGCAATTTGCTGCTGCTCATCAAAATGTTCATCATGAATATAAACATGGCCCGGTGCTACATAAGCTCTAAAATAACCAGCTATCGGCTTCAGCTGATTTTCAACTACGAGGTAATGATGACTGGTTCCTCCAGTAGCGATAAATCCCATTACTTTGTTCGATATTTTGGGAACGGGAACGAGATCAAATAGATTTTTTAATACGCCGGTAATCGACGACTGAAAAATCGGTGTGCCGATAATATAGAAATCAGCAGTTGTTATCATCTCAATTACCTTTTGTGTATCTTCATTGTAGTCGGATATATTG
>NZ_JBFTSN010000008.1:0-56748 GCF_056400045.1 Paenibacillus sp. 01L418 | reverse complement strand
AAAGTATACAAGAAAAAAGGCACAGCGCCCTCAAAATATTGAGGGTCTGTGCCTTTATATCTAACGGACTTTTTCAGTGGCCTCCCAATATGGGAGGCCTCTTTTGTTACTCGTTGCTCGGGAGGAAGAGATAGCTATAGTCTCTTTCCTGCGCGATTCATATGTTGCATATTTACGTTAAGTTAAACAGGCCTAAAGTTGAGCATTTGTCGTATTCATCAGCAATAACTTCATCCAGTTGAATGTCCAGCAAATTACATAAAGCAGTCATATAAAACAAATTGCGGCCAAGATCGGCCTTGAGCGCATCGCGGCAATGCTCGCATACGGCTCCAGTGAGATGACTTTGCAGCGTCGTTTTCGCATTTTCAAGATTTAGTTCGTCCGAGTATTGTTGTTTGCGGGCATTTAGTTCAATACATCCACAGTCTGTGACTGCTTTCGTGACTGCACGATTTACCGAAGCGCCTGACTGTCCAAATTTGGACATAACATCTAGCAAGCTGCGGTGCCGAAGCAACAATTCGGATACTTGCTGCTGAAATTGATCCAGTGTAGGAGCGCTCATCGGTTCCACCTCTTTCACCAACCTCTTATGTTTTCTTCCTAATATCCATTATAAGCCTCCTATCCCCCTTTTACAAAATGTGAATTATTAAAAATTATAAATGTTTTCAATTAATCCGTGCCCCCACGGTTAGCGATCCAATTATTGGAACATAATTATAGTGGAGGTGAACCATAATGGTTAGACGAATAATTCAAATATTGGGTATGTTGTTCGGTGGTATGGCAGGCGGTGAAGTATACGGATGGATAAATGGAGCGGCCGTATGGTCTGGCTCATCCTTCGGAATGCTACAGCGATCCGGCACTTATTACATGAATGTAGCAATTGGCGCGGTTTTTGGTGTAGTTGTAGCAACGATGGTTGCAGGGCAAGTCATTCGCTATATGCAGAAGGGTGCGGAGCAAACCGCAGCGCTTCCTATGCAGCAGCTGATTGCTGGAGCTGGCGGTCTTCTAGCAGGTTTATTGCTTACGGTTCTGATCTATCCCGCAGTATCGGGTCTAGATGGTATAGGAAGTCTCCTTCCTGCTGCTATGATGTTATGCTTCGGTTATTTGGGCATGCGAATTGGTCTGCATAAGCAGGAGGAGCTGGCAGAAGGTTTTGCAGCTCTGCTGGAGAAACGGAGAGTCGCGCCTGTAGATGAGGCGGGTGGTTACGAGGAGCATAAGATACTCGATACCAGCGTTATTATTGACGGCCGTATTGCAGACATCTGTAAAACTGGATTTATTGAAGGCACGTTAGTCATTCCTGAGTTTGTGCTTGAGGAGCTGCAGCATATTGCTGATTCATCTGATTTATTGAAGCGCAATAGGGGACGCCGTGGACTTGATATTTTGAACAAGATTCAGAAAGAGCTGGACGTAAAGGTTCTTATTTATGAAGGAGATTTTGAAGAAATCGGAGAAGTAGACAGCAAGCTGGTCAAGCTGGCTAAGGCGCTTCATGGTAAAGTTGTTACCAACGACTTCAACTTAAACAAAGTATGTGAGCTTCAAGGCGTGTCGGTGCTCAATATTAATGATTTGGCTAATGCTGTGAAGCCGGTTGTTCTACCTGGAGAAGAAATCATCGTACAAGTGATAAAGGACGGCAAAGAGCATGGACAAGGTGTCGCATATTTGGATGATGGCACGATGATCGTTGTTGAGGGCGGACGTGAATATATCGGGACAACGATGGAAGTGCTTGTAACGAGCGTGCTTCAAACCTCTGCGGGCCGAATGATATTTGCAAAGCCGAAGCTGTTGGAAAAAGCGCAGTAACAAGGTATGATAGTACTATTGTTATAGCGCAAACGGCTAACGTCGACAAAAGACGGCACAAGCTCGTTTCGCAGAGAAACGTAAGTTTATTTATAAGAAGCTAGGTTTATAAATACTTATGTTTTAACTCAGTGTAAGGCGGGTCGAGGCATGGGAGCAGATTGGGGAGTTATCATCGTAGCAGCCGGACGAGGCACGCGGATGGGAACGAAAGAAAGCAAGCAGTATTTGAAGCTGGCGGACAAGCCTATTCTTGTGCATACGCTAGAGCTGTTTCAATCGATGGATTTGGTAAATGAAGTGGTTCTGGTCGTAGGCAGCGAGGACGTGGAGCGTTGCCGCAATTGGGCTTCCCTATATGGTATAACGAAGGTAACCGCTATTGTTGCCGGGGGGAAAGAACGACAGCACTCGGTATACTTAGGTCTGCAGGAGCTGAAGAGCGATTGGGTGATGGTGCATGACGGTGTACGTCCGCTGGTATCGGCGAATGCCGTCCGTGCTTGCTGTTCGCAGGCTGAGCAGAGCGGTGCATCTGTGCTGGCTGTTCCAGTAAAGGATACGATTAAACAAGTCAATGAAGCGGGAGTTATCGTTTCGACTCCGGACCGCCGAAGCTTGTGGGCGATACAAACGCCGCAAGCTTTTCGACGTGTTCTATTGCAGGAGGCGCATGAGCGTGCACTTGCAGAAGAGTTCATTGGAACAGATGACGCAATGGTTGTAGAGCGCATGGGCGCAAGCGTTACTGTTGCAGAAGGCGAATATACGAATATTAAAATTACGACGCCTGAAGATTTGCCGTGGGCGGAATTTTTGCTTGCGAAGCGTCATGCCAATAGGGCAGAGGGGAAAGGTGAGCAAGGATGATTCGAGTTGGTCAAGGATTTGATGTGCATCAATTGGTAGAAGGACGTCCATGTATTATTGGGGGAGTAACGATTCCATATGAGAAGGGGCTTCTTGGTCATTCTGATGCGGATGTTCTGTTGCATGCCATAACGGATGCAGTGCTGGGCGCGCTTGGACTTGGCGATATCGGTAAACATTTTCCGGATACAGACGCCGCTTTTAAAGATGCCGACAGCTTAAAGCTGCTGGAGGAAGTATGGAAGCTTGTGCGTGAGCGCGGATATAAGCTTGGGAACATTGATTCCACGATTATTGCTCAAAAGCCAAAAATGCTGCCTTATATTCCGCAAATGGCTGAAATTATAGCGAAGGCGCTTGAGGCTGATGTAACACAGGTGAATGTGAAAGCAACGACAACCGAGCAGCTTGGATTCACAGGACGCGGTGAAGGAATTGCAGCGCAATCCGTTGTCTGTCTAATCAAGGATGTGCTATGATCGGGAGTATTCATTAATCAGCATATGCTTCGCAAAACTTTATCTGTATATGCTTACGAAGCTAGATTTTGCTTCGCAAAACTTTTAGGAGGTTATATATATGACTGCAGAAGTTCGTGTACGTTATGCCCCATCCCCAACGGGTCATTTACATATTGGTAATGCAAGAACGGCCTTATTCAATTATTTGTTCGCGAGAAACCAGGGCGGTAAATTTATTATTCGGATCGAAGATACGGATGTAAAGCGCAATGTTGAGGGCGGAGAAGAGAGCCAGCTTAAGTACTTGAAATGGCTGGGCATGGATTGGGATGAGAGTATCGATATTGGCGGCGGGTACGGACCTTACCGTCAGACTGAACGTCTTGATATATACAACAAATACTGGCAGGAACTGCTTGATCGTGGTCTTGCTTATCGCTGCTACTGCTCGGAAGAGGAGCTTGAGAAGGAGCGGGAAGAGCAAACGGAGCGCGGCGAAACGCCTCGTTATTCCGGGCGCCATCGCAATCTGACGGAAGAACAGCGCCAAGCATTCGAAGCGGAAGGACGTGTGCCGAGTATTCGTTTCCGTGTACCGGAGAATCGGACTTATGCTTTTGACGATATCGTAAAAGGCTCAATCAGCTTCGAAACAACAGAGATGGGCGATTTCGTCATCGTGAAGAAGGACGGTATCCCGACTTATAACTTCGCTGTAGTACTGGACGATTATTTGATGAAAATCAGCCACGTATTGCGTGGAGAAGACCATATCTCGAATACGCCGCGCCAGTTGATGATTTATGAAGCTTTTGGCTGGGAAGCTCCAAAATTCGGCCATATGACGCTAATCGTGAATGAGCAGCGCAAAAAACTAAGTAAACGAGATGAATCCATCATTCAGTTTATTTCGCAGTATGACGATCTCGGTTATTTGCCGGAAGCGATGTTTAACTTTATTACATTGCTTGGATGGTCGCCCGAGGGTGAACAGGAAATGTTTACTCGCGAAGAATTGGTTAATGTGTTTAATCCTGAACGTCTTAGTAAAAGCCCAGCCGTATTCGATACGCAGAAGCTTAGCTGGATGAACAATGAATATTTGAAAAAAGCGGACTTGAACCGCGTTGTTGATCTTTGCCTGCCACATTTGCAAAATGCGGGTCGTGTCGCTGCTGAACTTGATGCAGAAGGCAGAGCCTGGGTGACTGCGCTAGTAGCGCTGCATCAGGACAAACTGCGTTCCGCCTCAGAAATCGTTCCAATGACAGAGCTATTTTTCCGTGATACGGTAGAGGATGAAAGCGAAGCGGTAGAGGTTCTTGCCGAGGAGCAAGTGCCTACTGTTTTGCAGGCCTTCCTGTCAAAAATCGAAGCGGGAGAAACAGCCTTTGAAGTGGATGGCATCAAAGAGATGATCAAAGCTGTACAGAAGGAAACTGGATTTAAAGGCAAGCAGCTGTTCATGCCGATTCGTGCAGCCCTTACTGGACAAACGCATGGTCCTGATTTGAATCAATCGCTTGCTTTGCTAGGCAAAGATAAGGTTGCTGATCGTCTGCGTGCGCGTTTGGCAGGATCTTTAGCTTAATTCTTGTAGATGAGAGTATGCATAATGCCCTTGTCACATTTTTGGGTATTCGGTATACTATGACTAATAAATGAATGAATCAAACGGCCATGAACAGGAGAAGTACGTTTGCTTGTGGATTCGCAGAGAGGACAACCGTCATTCGAGTCGGAGTCGCATCACCATGTGACTATGAGGAAACGTAATGGGGCTGCAAGTTGTCTGGTCCGCCGAACGGAAATATGCACCTGGGAGCTTTGTTCCGAGCTGTGTCAGCAGGTAATGCGCAATGATGAGGATGGCGGCGACGCTTAATCGGCAATATTGGCATATATTTGGCTGGACAGGGTAGGCAGCAACGTATCGTCTGCGTTAAAGACCTTAAGGTGAATAAACTTCAGCGAGGATAGCTGTCGATTTATTCAAGCAGAGTGGAACCGCGAGATCACACGCCTCTGCAGCATATTATGCTGCAGAGGCTTTTCTTTTATTAGAAATTTATGAGCGTAGGAAAAAGGAGCATTGTTTATGTTTCGTCATTTTCGATCGGACATACTAGCTGTTTTTGAGAATGATCCGGCTGCTCGCAGTCGCTTCGAGGTTATTTTCACCTATTCAGGTGTGCACGCTATTTGGGCGCATCGCATTGCCCATCCCTTATACCGTAGAGGTTGGTATACTACAGCGCGCTTGATCTCCCAGGTTAGCCGCTTTATGACTGGCATCGAAATTCATCCAGGTGCTCGTATCGGCGAGCGATTGTTTATCGATCATGGCATGGGTGTCGTCATTGGTGAAACCTGTGAGATTGGCGATGATGTCGTTATTTATCAGGGAGTAACTCTTGGCGGAACGGGTAAAGAAAAAGGGAAGCGTCACCCGACAATTGGCAATAATGTAGTTATTGGCTCAGGAGCGAAGGTGCTCGGCTCATTTCAAGTGGGCGAATTTTCTAACATAGGATCAAACGCGGTTGTACTCAGAGAGGTTCCTGCCAATTGTACGGTAGTTGGAAACCCGGGACGCGTGGTCAAAAGAAACGGCGAGCGTGTAGGCGATCGACTTGATCATACGAAGCTGCCCGATCCGGTCATCGAAATGTTCCGTACAATGCAGAAGGAAATAGACGAATTAAAATCCGAGCTCGATAAGCTTCGGAATCCTGTAGCTGGAGGAGAAATGCGAAAATGACAGTATCCATTTATAATACAGTATCGCGGCTAAAAGAGCCTTTTGTATCGCAAGAGCCAGGTAAGGTGAAAATGTACGTTTGCGGACCAACCGTTTATGACTACATTCATATTGGAAACGCTCGTCCGGTTATTTTCTTTGACGTTGTTCGTCGTTATTTGGAGGACGTAGGTAATGAAGTTCAATATGTGGTTAACTTTACAGATGTCGATGATAAGCTGATTCGTAAAGCAGAACAGCTTGGTACGACAGTCCCTGAAGTAGCGGAGACGTTTATTGCGGCATTTTATGCAGATATCGAATCGCTGGGTGTTCATAAGGCGACACTTAATCCAAGGGTAACGGAGCATATTCCGCAAATCGTTGCGTTTATTCAAGGCTTGATAGATAAAGGCTATGCTTATATGAGTGACGGAGACGTTTATTATCGTACGTCTGCATTCGCGGATTACGGCAAGCTCTCTCATCAGAATATTGAAGAGCTTCAATTCGGTATTCGAGTAGAGATTGGCGACCGCAAAGAGAATCAACAGGATTTTGTATTATGGAAAGGCGCTAAGCCGGGCGAAATCAAATGGGAAAGCCCTTTCGGCGATGGACGCCCAGGCTGGCATATCGAATGTTCGGCTATGGCTCGCGCATACCTTGGGGATACTCTTGATATCCATGGCGGCGGTCATGATTTGCAGTTTCCGCATCATGAATGCGAGGTTGCGCAATCTGAGGCGCTGACAGGCAAACCGCTGGCGAACTATTGGATGCATAACGGCTATATTCATATAAATAATGAGAAAATGTCCAAATCGCTTGGCAATGGCATTTCGGTGCATGAGCTGGTGAAGCGGGTTAAACCTCATGCGATTCGTTATTTTATGCTCTCTACACACTACCGCAGTCCACTCAACTTCAGTGATGACACGGTTGCACAAGCTGAGAACAGTGTAGAGCGGATTGCAAACAGTGCAGCGAATCTAAAGCATAGGCTTTCATCGTTTGAAGGCAAGCTAAATGAAGCGGCAGGCAGTGGCAACGGACTTGTCCCTTCTGGCGATGAAGCGCTGGATGCAAGACTAAAAGTGATTCATGAACAATTCCATGCCAAAATGAGCGATGATTTCAACACCCCTGATGCGATTACAACGGTGTTTGATTTGGTAGCTGAGGCTAATCAATATTTGAATCGTGCAGACGCCTCTGCTGAAGCGATTTATGCATTGCTTACATTGTTTGAGCGTATGGATGCTGTACTTGGCTTGCTGCCGCAGCAACAAGCGGATGCTGAACTGCTGGATGCGGATATCGAACAGCTTATAGTGGAGCGGACCGAAGCTCGCCAGTCCAAAAACTGGGCTAGAGCGGATGAAATTCGTGATTTGCTCATAGAGAAAAACATCGTCCTTGAGGATACACCGCAAGGTATCCGCTGGCGGCGTAAATGAGCGAGCATATCGATTCGAACCGCTTGCTCTTTTACCCGCCGTCCAAGACACCGCAGCTGATGAACCCGGTCGTTCTCGCTTATATGGGCGATGCTGTGTTTGAGCTTCTTGTAAGACAATATTTTATTTCACTGCCGAATCAGAAATCGCATCACCTTCACCGTGAGGCAACAAAATTTGTTTCTGCCAAAGGACAAAAGAAAACGTTGGATCTCTGGCAGCCGCATTTAACCGAGGAGGAGGCGGACATCGTCCGCCGAGGCCGCAWTTCAAAATCGGGAGCGCCTCCCAAAAACGCTGATTTAGCTGATTATCGTCTAGCAACAGCGTTGGAGAGCTTGGTTGGATTTCTTTATTATGAAGGCCGAATCGAAAGAATACATGAACTATTTGCCATTGCAATAAAGAAGCATGAGAATTAACAAAGCTCATGAAGCTATTTTGTAAATGAAAAAATAAAGGAGGGTTACCGATGACAGAAGAAACGATTCAAGATCAAGATGAAATGATAGCCGGTAAACATCCTGTGCTCGAAGCACTGCGTTCCGGACGAGAAATTAATAAAATATGGATTGCTGACGGTGCTCAAAAAACGTTGACGCAGCCCATTGTAGCGGAAGCTAAGAAATCCGGTATCATCGTACAGTTTGTCGACAAGCGGAAACTCGACAGCTTAGCACCTGGAGTTACACATCAGGGAGTTGTCGCTCAAGCAGCGGCTTTCGCTTATGTGGATGTTGAGGACATTCTGGAACGAGCAAAACAACGGGACGAGGTTCCATTTATTTTGCTATTGGATGAAATCGAAGATCCTCATAATTTGGGCTCTATATTGCGGACAGCGGAATGCACAGGCGTACATGGCGTTATCATTCCAAAACGTCGTGCAGCAGGGCTGACGGCTACGGTGCTTAAAACATCTGCGGGTGCTGCTGAGCATGTGCCGGTTGCACGCGTTACTAATTTGGCGCAAACGATCGATAGGCTGAAGGAAGCGGGCGTATGGGTAGCGGGAACCGATGTAAGTGCAAAGCAGGATGTTTATAAAATGAAATTCGACATGCCGCTGGTTGTCGTTATAGGCAACGAGAGTAAAGGCATGGGAAGACTGATTAAGGAGAAATGTGATTTTCTCGTTAAACTTCCTATGCTTGGTCAGTTGAACTCGCTAAATGCTTCCGTTGCAGCTGGTGTTCTTATGTATGAGGTCGTTCGGCAGCGCCGGAGCATTTAGGTTATGAACCGGCGCGACGATATTTTATTAGTCGACGGTTATAACATAATTGGCGCTTGGCCGGTACTCGAGAAGCTGAAGGAACATGATCTGGAAGAAGCGCGGGATAAATTGCTCGATTTAATGGCGGATTATCAAGGTTTTACAGGAATGAAAGTGTATGTTGTGTTTGATGCGCATCAGGTGCCTGGATTAGGCGCTACTTACAGGCACCACAGGCTGACTATCGTTTACACAAAAGAGAAGGAAACAGCTGATGAATGCATCGAGCGTTTATGCTCGGAGCTGTTCGTCAGACGCAGAAATATATATGTAGCCACTTCGGATTTGGTCGAGCAGCATGTGGCATTCGGTAAAGGTGCGCTTCGTGTATCGGCACGGGRATTGCTTATTGATATAGGCCAGAATCGCAAAAATATCGAGCAGACACTCCGTGAGGAACAGCCGGGAAAACGGAATTCAGTAGACGGCAGAATTAGTTTAGAGGTTCGAAGCCAGCTGGAGAAACTTCGGCGCGGAGAGAAATAAAAGATTGGAAAAGCGATAATCTTCAAATAGATATAGAATGATTGACTCGGGTCGTTCCACTAAGTTACAAAATTCCCAGTATATCTGTGGTTGTCGGGGCTCAGATTGGTTGACGGTGTAAGGTTACATAATGTATACTGACTCTATTATTAGCGATAAGAACGTGTTGATTTTGTTCAGTATACATTCTTATCTTTCGACGTGAAGCGCTGTATGAGCTCAGACTTTGAGTTCAATCAGATAGGTTTGCGTGAATAAGAATCTAGCGGTGTACGCCTTGCAGGCCGGAGGGATAGTTCGTGAGTATCGACCTCAAAGAATGGAGTACGCTCGAGTATGACAGCAGTACGGACGAGGATATCGTCGAAGCGGTCCGCAATGGTGATAGCATAGCGTTGGAATATTTGATAAACAAGTATAAGAATTTTGTGAGAGCCAAAGCGCGCTCGTATTTTCTTATCGGTGCGGATCGTGAAGATATCGTGCAGGAGGGTATGATTGGTCTTTATAAGGCAATTCGTGATTTTAAAGGGGACAAGCTAGCAAGCTTCAAAGCCTTTGCTGAATTGTGTATAACCAGGCAAATTATTACCGCCATCAAAACAGCCACGCGTCAGAAACACATTCCGCTAAATTCCTACGTTTCGCTAGATAAGCCCATTTATGATGAAGATTCGGATCGCACACTGCTGGATGTCATTTGTGGTACGCGAGTATCTGATCCAGAAGAATTAATTATTAATCAAGAAGAATTCATTGGCCTTGAAGATAAGATGTCCGAAATATTAAGCGACCTTGAACGCAAGGTGCTTATGCTTTATTTGGATGGAAGGTCCTATCAGGAAATTGCTGTTGATTTGGATAGACATGTGAAATCTATCGACAACGCTCTTCAAAGGGTGAAACGCAAGCTCGAACGTTACTTGGAAGTCAGAGACATTAGCGGCTAGCCGCATTTATACGTAAATCATTTTTACGAGGACTGTCTTCCATCTGGCGGTGTCTAGGTGGAATATACGGTCCTTTTAGTTTTAAACGGACAAAAGTAGACTATACTGGTAGATACGAGACCGATGGCGCTTTTGTTTCCAATCATTCACAGGCTTAACACTTATCTTTTACATTGACATCAAAATTGCTGTATGATAAAGTGTTTAGGTAGGCCTAAAATCGAGGTTTTATTTCGTTTTGGCGTTGGAATCAATGAACTTTCATATAGAGCTTCATGATTCGTATTTTGTAGCAGTTCGGGAGGTGTAATTCAATGCGGGTAATTATCACGTTGGCATGCACAAACTGCAAACAGAGAAACTATGCGAGCAGCAAGAACAAACGCAATCACCCCGACCGCATCGAGTTGAAGAAGTTTTGCAAGTTCTGTAACGAGCAGACTCCTCATCGCGAGACGAGATAGTCAATTGGAGGTGTGAACGTGGCATTTTTGGCTAAACTAAAGCAAAGCTTTGGTACAACGTTTAGTTTTTTTGCCGACAGCTGGGCGGAACTTAAGAAGGTTCGCTGGCCAAGCCGTAAAGAGTTGACAAGCTATTCGATCGTGGTTTTGCTCACGATTACGCTTGTGACTATTTACTTCTGGCTTCTTGACATCGGGATCTCGTCTCTGGTTGAACTCATTGTTTAAGAAGGGTCCAAAGGTGGATTTGTGATGGAAAAAAGATGGTACGTCGTGCATACCTACTCAGGTTATGAGAACAAGGTGAAAGCCAATTTGGAACGCCGTGTTGAATCAATGGGCATGGAAGATAAGATTTTCCGTGTGCTTGTTCCTATGGAAGAAGAAGTGGTAGAGAAGGATGGTAAGAAGAAGACTGTCCAACGTAAGGTCTACCCAGGCTATGTTCTTGTGGAAATGGTTCAAACCGACGATTCATGGTACGTTGTTCGAAATACACCAGGTGTAACTGGATTCGTAGGATCAACAGGTTCCGGTTCAAAACCGATTCCTCTATTGCCAGATGAGGTTGAGCAAATACTCAAACACATGGGCATGGAAGAACCAAAACCGAAAATCGAGTTCGATTTGAAAGAAACGGTTCGCGTCAAAGTGGGTCCTTTCGCAGATTTTGTTGGTACAGTAGAAGAAATTTTGCTGGACAAAGCGAAGTTGAAGGTTCATGTAAACATGTTTGGCAGGGAGACCCCACTAGAGCTGGATTACACTCAAGTGGAAAAGATATAATATCTGGTTTCCGAACCCACTGGGTTAAACTAGTGGTGGTTTGGACGCGAAATAGCAATGCCCCCTTGCGGAGGCGGATGCTATTTACGCATGGAATAAAGGGTTAGGAGGTGTGTCAGGCATGGCAAAAAAGGTCATCAAGATGGTCAAATTGCAAGTTCCTGCAGGTAAAGCAAACCCAGCGCCGCCGATCGGTCCAGCACTTGGTCAAGCAGGCGTTAACATCATGGCGTTTTGTAAAGAGTTTAATGCTCGTACCGCAGATCAAGCAGGCTTGATTATTCCGGTTGTTATTACAGTGTTTGAAGACCGTTCTTTCACTTTCGAAACAAAAACGCCGCCCGCAGCAGTATTGCTTCGCGTCGCAGCTGGTATCGAAAAAGGTTCAGGCGAACCGAACAAGAAAAAGGTCGCTACTGTAAAACGTGACAAAGTTCGCGAAATCGCTGAGCAAAAAATGCCGGATCTTAACGCAGCGTCTGTAGAATCAGCGATGCGTATGGTTGAAGGTACTGCTCGCAGCATGGGCGTAACTATTGTTGACTAATACCGCGAGGTAGCTTGCTTTGCGTAAGCTTCGGCTTTCGCGAGTGGGAGGATCATCCCTAGGAGGATTTTCCGCTACAACCACATGAGGAGGAAATTACAATGGCTAAACAAGGTAAAAAATATGTAGAAGCTGCTAAGCTATTTGATAGCGAAGCAACTTACGAGCCTCTAGAAGCGATTGAGCTTGTTAAGAAGGCTGCAACAGCTAAATTCGACGAGTCCGTTGAAGTAGCAGTTCGTTTGGGTGTAGACCCACGTAAACAAGACCAAGCTGTTCGTGGCGTAGTTGTACTACCACACGGCACTGGTAAAACAAAACGCGTTCTCGTTTTCGCAAAAGGCGAAAAAGTGAAAGAAGCGGAAGCTGCGGGTGCTGATTTTGTCGGCGATGCAGACATGATCAACAAAATCCAACAAGGCTGGTTCGAATTCGACGTTTGCGTAGCAACGCCGGACATGATGGCTGAAGTTGGTAAACTTGGACGTATCCTTGGTGGTAAAGGCTTGATGCCAAACCCTAAAGCTGGTACAGTAACGTTTGACGTTGCTAAAGCCGTTCAAGAAATCAAAGCCGGTAAGATTGAATACCGTCTTGATAAAGCAGGTCAAATCCATGCGCCAATCGGTAAAGTATCTTTCGATGCTGAGAAACTCAACGAGAACCTCAAATCATTGATCGATGCACTTAATCGTGCTAAACCGGCTGCGTCAAAAGGTGTTTACCTGAAAAACATTGCCGTTTCTTCAACAATGGGCCCTGGCGCTCGTGTTTCTACAGCGGTTTACCGCTAAGAAGAACGGAACTAAATTCGAATACGCATACCGTAGACAGTAGGTGCCTTAAGGCTTAATTTCCTACCGAGGTGTTATGATAAAACGTTTGTAAGCAACATTCGATCCTTTAGGGTTGATGCGCGATAACGACATCATGGCCTTCGCAGTGTCTGCGAAGGCCTTTCTCATGCATCGAGGCGTGGAAAGCCCGTCGTAATTAACGGAATGTATACTATTACGGGAGGTGTACAGTTTGGCTAACGCAAATATCATCCAAGAGAAACAAGAGGCAGTTGCCGTAATCGCGGCAAAAATTGCTAATAGCTCTAGCACAGTAGTAGCTGACTATCGTGGATTGAACGTTGCTCAAGTAACTGAACTTCGGAAACAACTTCGTGAAGCAGGAATTGAATTCCAAGTTCTTAAAAACTCGCTCGTTCGTCGCGCAACTGAAGGTACGGATTATGTAGAATTGAACAACATTCTTACAGGTCCCACAGCAATTGCATTCGGTAAAGAAGACGCTGTTGCTCCAGCTAAAATTTTGAACGATTTCGCTAAGAAAAACGATGCTTTGAAACTTAAAGGCGGCGTTGTTGAAGGTAAAGTCGTATCTCAAGAAGAAATTAAAGCTCTTGCGGAACTTCCGTCCCGCGACGGTTTGCTCTCTATGCTCCTCAGCGTATTGCAAGCTCCAGTGCGCAACTTCGCGCTTGCAGTTAAAGCAGTCGGCGAGAAACAAGAAGCACAAGCTTAATTTTTTTCAAGAGTCCCTTATAGTAATGAACCGACGCAAGTCGGCTGTAGGATAAACCAAAAAAAATAAACCATATTCCCGGAGGTATAATCATGTCTAAAGAACAAATCTTAGAAGCGATTAAAGTTATGAACGTTCTTGAACTGAACGATCTTGTTAAAGCAATTGAAGAAGAATTCGGCGTAACTGCAGCAGCTCCAGTAGCAGCAGCAGGTGCTGGCGCAGCTGTAGAAGCTGAGCAAACTGAATTCGACGTTATCCTTAACGGCGCTGGCGCTTCAAAAATCAACGTAATCAAAGTTGTTCGCGAAATCACAGGTCTTGGCCTGAAAGAAGCGAAAGACTTGGTTGATAGCGCTCCTAAAGCAGTTAAAGAGAAAGTTGCTAAAGAAGAAGCAGAAGCTGTTGCAGCTAAGCTTACTGAAGCTGGCGCTTCCGTAGAAGTTAAGTAGTATTTCTTCCAATAAAATAAGCTGATCATGCGATTGAATGATGAATCGGCCGGCGAGCCCCTTGAAACGTCAGGTTTCAAGGGGTTCGTTGTATGTTGAAGGATAAGAATGTGCAAGTTTTTGGCTTGTCCATTCTTATCCTTCAACGAGAATCGAGTATTTTTTCGCTGAAGCAAGGCGATATCAATATACTCGATGCAATATGGAATAGCGGGGAGTGATGAATAATGTCGAATCACTATTACTCACAGAGCCCAGATGTTAAGCATAATCGTCAAGTTCATGAAGCAATTCTCCGAGGCTTTTCTTTGAAGTTTATAACGGATGCCGGCGTATTCTCGAAATCAGGAGTTGATTACGGGAGTCAGGTATTGATCGATGCTTTGGAGCTGAATGCAAATGCAAACATTCTTGATGTTGGCTGTGGTTATGGTCCTATTGGATTAACATCAGCAAAACTCGCTGAGCATGGGCAAGTAACGATGATTGATATAAATGAAAGAGCGGTAGAGCTTTCGCGTGAGAACGCAAAGCTTAACCAGATATCTAATGTTACCGTTTTGCAAAGTGATCTATTTGAAGCAGTTAAGCAAATGAAGTTCGATGTCATCGTTACAAATCCGCCTATCAGGGCTGGGAAGTCAGTCGTTCATCGGATTTTTGAAGAGGGTTATGAATTGCTCGAACAAGGCGGCAGCATGTGGGTTGTCATACAGAAGAAGCAAGGGGCACCTTCGGCGAAAGCTAAATTAGAGTCATTATTTGCAAATGTAGAAGAAGTAACGAAGGATAAAGGCTACCGTATTTTCCGAGCTGTAAAAGCTTAGAAAATTAGAGAAAAATATGTTTTGAAAATATGTTTGAAAACTGAATAATATTTATTGACTTGACATTTGCGATATGGTAAGATTATAAAATGTCAGCATTAAATTGGGCTCGATCTCTTTAGTTAACTAAAATGTCAAGTGTAAATTTAAAGCGCGGAATGCATAAGTTTTACACATTTGACGTATAATGTTTACGTTTTGGGCAAAATTATTTGATATGAGACTGTCACGGCCGCGCTGTGATTAGTTAACTGCCGGAACATGCTCTTTTTTCGAACCATTCGATAAGGGCTTTTCTTTATTTGACTATATAGGCGGCTGGTTCGTCTATAGTGACGCAGTGATTATCGATGCTGTGATACAGACATGAGGGGTGAGGTTAAGTTGGCAGGACAACTTGTTCAGTATGGTCGGCGCGCGCGCAGAAGCTACGCCAGGATCAACGAGGTGCTGGAAGTCCCGAACCTGATTGAAATCCAACAAAAATCGTATGAGAAGTTTTTGGACAGCGACCTAATTGAGTTGTTCCAAGATATTTCTCCGATTTCGGACTTTACGGGCAATCTATCGCTTGAGTTTATCGACTATAGCTTGGGCGAACCGAAATATTCGGTCGATGAATCAAAAGAGYGCGATGTGACGTATGCAGCTCCTTTACGCGTTAAGGTGCGACTTTTCAATAAGGAAACTGGCGAAGTAAAGGAACAAGAAGTTTTCATGGGTGATTTCCCGCTTATGACAGAGACGGGTACGTTTATTATTAACGGAGCCGAGCGTGTCATAGTCAGCCAATTGGTTCGATCCCCGAGTGTGTACTTCAGCACGAAGGTCGATAAGAACGGGAAGAAAAACTACACAGCTACTGTTATTCCTAACCGTGGCGCTTGGCTAGAGCTTGAAACGGATGCTAAAGATATCATCTACGTTCGTATTGACCGGACCCGGAAAATACCGGTAACGGTACTTTTGCGTTCGCTTGGATTCGGTACTGACGCTGAGATTCTTGAACTGCTAGGCCATGATGAGTACATTCGCAACACGTTAGACAAAGATAACACGGATTCGACTGAAAAAGCGCTTATTGAAATTTATGAGCGTCTTCGTCCAGGCGAGCCTCCGACTTTGGATAATGCAAAGAGCTTGCTAGTTGCTCGTTTCTTTGATCCAAAACGTTATGACTTGGCCAATGTAGGCCGTTACAAAATAAACAAAAAACTTCACATCAAGAACCGTTTGTTTAATCAACGTCTTGCGGAAAATCTAATTGATCCTGCGACTGGCGAAATTATTGCTGAGTCCGGACAAATGATTGACCGCCGCTTGCTTGATGAAATTCTCGAGAAGCTTGAGAAGGATGTTGGTTTCAAAACGTATCATGTAGCTAATGGCGTTCTTGATGCTGATAGTATTCCACTACAAACGATCAGCGTATTCTCACCATATGACGAAAGCAAAGTAATTAAAGTTATTGCGAATGGAATTATTGATAAATCCGTCAAGCATATCACGCCTGCGGACATCATTTCTTCCATTAACTACTTTATCAACTTGCTTCATGGCGTAGGCAGCACGGATGATATCGATCATCTGGGTAACCGTCGTCTGCGTTCTGTTGGCGAGCTGCTTCAAAACCAATTCCGTATCGGTCTGTCTCGTATGGAGCGCGTAGTGCGTGAGAGAATGTCCATTCAAGACGCGAATGCAATTACGCCGCAAGCGCTAATTAACATTCGTCCGGTTATTGCATCTATAAAAGAGTTCTTCGGCTCCTCGCAGCTGTCCCAGTTTATGGACCAAACGAATCCGCTTGCTGAATTGACGCATAAGCGTCGTTTGTCAGCACTTGGACCCGGCGGTTTGACTCGGGAACGCGCGGGCTTTGAAGTTCGTGACGTCCATCACTCCCACTATGGGCGGATGTGTCCGATCGAGACGCCAGAGGGACCGAATATCGGTTTGATCAACTCCTTGTCTTCCTTTGCTCGTATTAACGAATATGGCTTCATTGAAGCACCATATCGTTGGGTAGATCCGAAGACTGGAATTGTTACAGAACAAATCGCATATCTGACTGCTGACGAGGAAGATAACTACGTAATCGCGCAAGCGAATGCGAAGCTGACTCCAGACGACAAGTTTGCAGAAGAGAATACGATCGTTCGTTACAATAAACAAGCCGACAACATTTTGACTATGCCTAGTGATCGCGTTGATTACATGGATGTATCGCCTAAACAGGTAGTATCTGTTGCGACAGCGTTAATTCCTTTCTTGGAAAACGATGACTCCAACCGTGCCCTCATGGGATCCAACATGCAACGTCAAGCGGTACCGCTTCTTATACCTAGATCACCACTTGTTGGTACAGGTATGGAGCACAAAGCAGCGAAAGACTCAGGCGTTTGTATCGTAGCGAAGCATGACGGTATAATCGAACGTTCTTCCGCAAATGAAATCTGGCTTCGTCGCGTCGAGCAAATCGATGGCAAGCCGGTTACTGGTGACTTGGTAAAACATAAACTACACAAGTTTATGCGCTCTAACCAAGGAACGTGCATCAATCAACGCCCGCTTGTACGTAAAGGCGACGTTATTAAAAAAGGTGATATCCTTGCGGATGGTCCTTCCACTGAAAAAGGCGAATTGGCTCTTGGACGCAACGTCGTTGTTGCATTCATGACGTGGGAAGGCTACAACTATGAGGATGCGATCCTGCTAAGTGAAAAGCTAGTGAAAGAGGATGTTTATACATCCATTCACATCGAGGAATACGAGTCTGAGGCTCGTGATACGAAGCTTGGACCTGAAGAAATTACACGCGACATTCCAAATGTCGGTGAAGAAGCTCTTCGCAACCTAGATGAGCGCGGAATCATTCGTGTCGGAGCTGAAATCGGCGCTGGCGATATCCTAGTTGGTAAAGTAACGCCTAAGGGTGTAACAGAGCTAACTGCGGAAGAAAGATTGCTGCACGCTATCTTTGGTGAGAAGGCTCGTGAAGTACGTGATACATCGCTACGTGTGCCRCATGGTACAGACGGTATCGTTGTTGACGTTAAAGTATTTACGCGGGAGAATGGCGACGAATTGCCACCAGGCGTTAACCAGCTGGTTCGTGCTTATATTGCTCAAAAACGGAAAATTTCCGAAGGCGACAAAATGGCCGGACGTCATGGTAACAAAGGGGTAATCGCTCGTATCATGCCTGAAGAAGATATGCCTTTCCTACCGGATGGCACACCTGTAGAAGTTGTTCTTAACCCGCTCGGCGTACCGTCGCGGATGAACATCGGTCAGGCGCTTGAAGTTCACTTGGGTATGGCTTGTAAGCATCTCGGCATCCACGCGGCTACGCCAGTATTTGACGGCGCGCGCGAGAATGACGTTTTCGATACGATGGAAGAAGCAGGCATGCAGCGTAACGGTAAAACCGTACTGTATGACGGACGGACAGGCGAGAATTTCGAACGTGAAGTTACGGTTGGGGTCATGTACATGATCAAACTGGCGCACATGGTCGACGATAAAATCCATGCCCGTTCCACTGGTCCTTACTCACTCGTTACACAACAGCCGCTCGGTGGTAAAGCACAGTTCGGTGGACAACGTTTCGGGGAGATGGAGGTATGGGCGCTTGAGGCATATGGCGCTGCGTACACGCTTCAAGAAATATTGACTGTTAAATCCGATGACGTGGTTGGTCGTGTTAAAACGTACGAATCCATCGTTAAAGGCGAAAACGTACCAGAGCCAGGTGTTCCGGAATCGTTCAAAGTTTTGATCAAAGAGCTTCAAAGTTTGGGTATGGACGTTAAAATTCTATCCGAGAATGAAGAAGAGATCGAAATGAAGGAAATGGATGATGAAGACGAGGCAACAGGCGATAAGCTTAACCTCAATATAGAAGGTGCCGAAGTCGGCGCTGCTGAATAAACTAGTTGCTAGATTCCGTCAAATGGTCACGCGCCTATGACGGAATCTAGCTGATTAGATAGACATTGTCATACATGACGGAGGAGGGTTGCTCCTTGTTGGACGTGAACAACTTCGAGTATATGAAGATAGGTCTGGCTTCGCCGGATAAAATTCGCTCGTGGTCCCGCGGAGAAGTTAAAAAACCGGAGACGATCAACTATAGGACCTTAAAACCGGAGAAGGAAGGACTCTTCTGCGAGAAAATTTTTGGACCTACAAAAGACTGGGAATGTCATTGCGGTAAATACAAACGTGTACGCTATAAAGGTGTCGTTTGTGATCGCTGTGGCGTTGAAGTAACTCGCGCTAAAGTTCGCCGCGAACGTATGGGTCACATCGAGCTAGCAGCTCCAGTTTCTCATATTTGGTACTTCAAAGGGATTCCAAGCCGTATGGGCCTTGCACTTGATATGTCACCTCGTTCGCTTGAGGAGATCATTTATTTTGCATCCTATGTCGTAACGGATCCAGGTGATACCCCACTTGAGAAGAAACAACTTCTATCGGAGAAAGAATATCGCAGCTACCGTGAGAAATACGGGTATGGATTCCATGCTGGTATGGGTGCCGAAGCTGTTAAAAAACTTTTGCAAGATATCGACGTTGACAAAGAATTGGAGCAATTGAAAGAAGAACTGCGTACTGCTCAAGGACAACGACGCAATCGTGCGATCAAACGTCTTGAAGTGGTAGAAGCATTCCGCAATTCCGGCAACGAACCGGAATGGATGATTCTAGACGTGCTTCCTGTCATCCCTCCTGAGCTTCGTCCGATGGTACAGCTTGATGGCGGTCGTTTTGCGACTTCTGACCTCAATGACTTGTATCGTCGTGTTATTAACCGTAACAACCGTCTGAAGCGTTTGCTTGATCTGGGCGCTCCTGATATTATCGTGCAAAATGAAAAACGGATGCTGCAAGAAGCGGTTGACGCATTGATCGATAACGGTCGTCGCGGTCGCCCTGTTACAGGTCCGGGTAACCGTCCGCTTAAATCCCTCAGCCATATGCTTAAAGGTAAGCAAGGACGTTTCCGTCAGAACTTGCTAGGTAAACGGGTTGACTACTCTGGTCGTTCGGTTATCGTAGTAGGTCCAAACCTCAAAATGTTCCAGTGCGGTCTTCCTAAGGAAATGGCACTAGAATTGTTCAAGCCTTTCGTTATGAAAGAGCTTGTTAATAAAGGCCTAGCACATAACATTAAGAGTGCGAAGCGCAAGGTTGAACGCGTAAGCCCTGAGGTATGGGATGTTCTTGAGGAAGTAATCAAGGAGCACCCAGTATTGCTTAACCGTGCCCCGACGCTTCACAGACTAGGTATTCAAGCGTTTGAGCCTATCTTGGTTGAAGGTCGCGCAATTAAGCTTCACCCACTCGTATGTACAGCTTACAACGCTGACTTCGACGGTGACCAAATGGCCGTTCACGTTCCATTGTCTGCTGAAGCACAAGCGGAAGCACGTTTGCTAATGCTTGCATCAGGCAATATCCTTAACCCGAAAGACGGCAAACCGGTCGTTACTCCTTCACAGGATATGGTACTAGGAAGCTTCTACTTGACGATGGATAACAAAGAGGCTAAAGGCAGTGGTTCCGTATTTGGTACCATTAACGAAGCGATCTCTGCTTACCAACGTGGTATTGTTTCCTTGCACGCCAGAATTTTCATTCCGGTTCGTGTGCTTAAAAAAGTTAACTTCACCGAGCAGCAGCAAAATTCGTTACTCGTTACGACAGTTGGTAAAGTCATCTTCAATGAAATTTTCCCTGAAGATTTCCCTTATATCAACGAAGCAACGAAAACGAACCTATTGCACGGTACACCAGATAAATATTTCGTTTACGAAAAAGGCGCCGATCTTCCTAAATTCCTGGATGCAATCGAAACGCCTGGTGCGGTAGGTAAAGACTATCTTGCATTAGTTATTGCAGAATGTTTCCGCCAATACCACACTACGCTTACTGCGATGCTTCTTGACCGCATTAAGCAGCTTGGTTTCACTTACTCAACTAAGGCTGGTATTACGATCGGCGTGTCTGACGTTATCATTCCGAAAGAGAAAGACGAAATCATGAAGCGCTCCGATGAGAAGGTTGCTACCGTTATGAATCAATACCGTCGTGGTTTGATTACAAACGAAGAGCGCTATGACCGGATCATTACAATTTGGGGTAAATGTAAAGACGAGATCACCGAAGTTCTTATGAAATCGATGGATCGTTACAACAACATCATGCTCATGGTGGACTCCAAAGCACGGGGTAACAAATCTCAAATTACACAGCTTGGCGGTATGCGTGGTTTGATGGCCAATCCATCCGGTCGTATCATCGAGTTGCCAATTAAATCGAACTTCCGCGAGGGTCTTACAGTACTCGAGTACTTTATTTCCACTCACGGAGCGCGGAAAGGTCTTGCCGATACTGCACTTCGTACTGCCGATTCCGGTTACTTGACTCGTCGACTTGTTGACGTTGCACAAGACGTAATCGTGCGTGAAGAAGATTGTGGTACCGACAAAGGCTTCTCTGTAAGCAAAATTCAAGACGGTAAAGAGGTTATTGAAGATCTTTATGACCGTATTGAAGGCCGCTATGCGTTTGAAACGGTTCGTAATCCAAAAACAGGCGAGATCATTGTTAACCGCAGTGAGTTGATTGACTCGAACAAAGCGGATGCAATTATCGACGCTGGCGTTGAAAAACTGCAAATTCGTTCCGTACTAAGCTGCCGTGCTCGTCATGGCGTATGTAAGATCTGTTACGGACGTAACCTTGCAACTGGTAAACACGTTGAGATTGGGGAAGCGGTAGGTATTATCGCAGCTCAATCCATCGGTGAGCCAGGAACACAGCTCACAATGCGTACGTTCCATACGGGCGGCGTTGCGGGAGACGATATCACACAAGGTTTGCCGCGTATCCAAGAGTTGTTTGAGGCGCGTAATCCGAAAGGTCAAGCGATTATTTCTGAGCTTGACGGTGTGGTTAAAGAAATCCGTGAAGCTAAGGACCGTCGTGAAATCGAGGTTCAAGGTGAAGCGGAATCGAAAGTGTATGCTGTTACCTATGGTTCGCGTATCCGCGTAACGCAAGGTCAACAAATCGAAGCCGGCGATGAGCTGACGGACGGTTCAATTGACCCTAAAGATATGCTGCGTATCAAAGGTATCCGTGGCGTTCAAAACTACATTTTGCAAGAAGTACAGCGCGTTTACCGAAATCAAGGGGTAGAAATCAATGACAAGCACGTTGAGGTCATGATTAAACAAATGCTCCGTAAAATTCGTATCGTAGATGCAGGCGGCACAACGTTGCTTCCTGGTGCGTTCGTTGATATTCATGAATATGAAGCTCAAAACCGCACTGCGATTTTCGCAGATCTCGAACCAGCTGTTGCAAAACCAGTTTTGCTCGGTATCACGAAGGCATCGCTTGAGACAGATTCGTTCTTGTCAGCAGCTTCCTTCCAAGAAACAACTCGTGTATTGACTGATGCAGCTATTAAAGGCAAAGTTGACCAGTTGCTTGGACTCAAGGAAAATGTTATTATCGGTAAGTTGATTCCAGCAGGTACTGGAATGGCCCGTTATCGTAACATTCGTTTTGCTGGACTTGAAGATGAAACAACTACTGCAGTTGAAGGCGAACTAGAAACAGAAGCTGTAACAGTCGACTAGTCGGCTTGAACAGATCATGTTCTTAAAACCGGATACTAACTAATATCGAAGGAGCGTCACATCTTCCGTTTCCTTGGAAGCGGAAGATGACCGCTCTTTTATATGTTTACAGTATGAAATTCATTTACAAAAAGTTTACAAGTGATTATCCTAGAAGGTTCTTGACACAAGCACATAGTAGGTGATATTATATCGAAGTGTGCCTAATTGTGTGTTCGCTGAATTGAAGGTGATTATCATGCAATTCAAAGTCGGCGCGAAGCAAACGACGAAGATGCTCGAGCAACAAAGAGCCATTAAAGTCTATATCGCACGAGATGCAGATCCGCAGATGAAAGAGAAGATTGTTCATCTATGTGAGCGGGCGGGAGTTCCAATGAAATGGATCGACACGATGGTAGAGCTTGGGGAAACCTGCGGCATCGATGTTGGGGCCGCGATGGCAGCGCTCGTAACCGAAGAAGAATAACGCAATAGCCGTTTTTGTTAGTTGATTATTTAACGATGATTAGCTGGCGAGAACTTTTGTTTGTTCTTTTATGATCCGCCTGGATCTGTGGGCTTAATTTTAGGTAAAATGTCTACCATACATGCGTAAACAGCTAATGCCGCCTTTTGGTGGGAAGAGCCCGCTTACGCGAAAGAATATAAGTTGATTTATAAACAACTTCTTTATAAATGCTTATATTTTCAAAAGACATGAATATAGGGAAGGGGGTGGCAACATGCCAACTATTAACCAGCTAGTCCGTAAAGGACGCCAAGCGAAAGTCGTTAAATCGAAATCGCCGGCATTGCAAAAAGGTTTCAATGCATTGAAACGTGAAGCTACAAACATCAGCGCTCCTCAAAAACGCGGTGTGTGCACTCGTGTAGGTACAATGACTCCAAGGAAACCGAACTCCGCACTTCGTAAATATGCTCGTGTTCGTTTAACGAACCGCTTAGAAGTTACGGCTTACATTCCAGGTATCGGACACAACTTGCAAGAGCATAGCGTTGTTTTGATCCGTGGTGGTAAAGTAAAAGACTTAGCAGGAGTACGTTATCACATCGTTCGCGGTGCACTTGATACTGCAGGTGTAAACAACCGTATGCAAGCTCGTTCGAAATACGGTACGAAACGTCCGAAAGCTAAAAAATCATAATCATAACCTTAACAGGTTATTGAAATGCTAGAAATAGCAACTATTAGAAGAAAGGGGGACTTTCTCATGCCACGCAAAGGTCCTGTAACGAAACGCGATGTGCTTCCAGATCCGCTATATAATAGCAAACTGGTAACGCGCCTAATCAACCGCATTATGCTTGACGGTAAAAGAGGCGTTGCACAAACACTATTGTATGATGCTTTCAAACTGATTCAAGAACGCACGGGTAAAGATCCGATGGAAGTGTTCGAAGCTGCTTTGAAAAATATTATGCCTGTACTTGAGGTTAAAGCACGCCGTGTCGGCGGTGCAAACTATCAAGTGCCTATCGAAGTTAAACCAGAGCGCCGTACGGCACTTGGTCTCCGCTGGCTCGTGAACTACTCACGTAACCGCGGTGAGAAAACGATGGAAGAGCGTTTAGCTGCTGAAATCACAGATGCTTCCAATAACACTGGCGCAGCTGTTAAAAAGCGCGAAGATACTCACAAAATGGCTGAAGCAAACAAAGCGTTTGCTCACTACCGCTGGTAGAATTTTTACATTCGAGAGGAGACAATTTTATGGCAAGAGAGTTCTCCTTGAAAAATACGCGTAACATCGGGATTATGGCGCATATTGATGCTGGTAAAACAACAACTACTGAGCGTATCTTGTTCTTCACGGGCCGTACTCACAAAATCGGAGAGGTGCACGAAGGTGCAGCTACGATGGACTGGATGGAACAGGAACAAGAGCGCGGTATTACGATTACGTCTGCCGCGACAACTGCTCAATGGCATGGACACCGCATTAATATTATCGACACCCCGGGACACGTTGACTTCACTGTTGAAGTTGAACGTTCCCTACGCGTATTGGACGGGGCCGTTGGGGTTTTCAGTGCAAAAGAAGGCGTTGAGCCACAGTCTGAAACCGTATGGCGTCAGGCTGACCGTTACAACGTACCTCGGATTGCCTACGTAAATAAGATGGATATCATTGGTGCTGATTACCTAAACGTAATCAAAGACATGCGTGAGCGTCTAGGTGCCAATGCCGTAGCAATTCAAATTCCAATCGGCGCGGAAAGCGACTTTAAAGGTATTATCGATATCGTTGAACGTGTAGCTTATATCTACAAAGACGATACTGGTAAAGACCCTGAAAAAGTTGAAGTTCCAGCTGAGTATGTAGAGCAAGTAGATGCACTACGTACGGAATTGATTGAGAAAGTAGCAGAATTGGATGAAGAATTAACGATGAAATATTTGGAAGGTGAAGAAATCACTATTCCAGAAATTAAAGCAGCACTCCGTAAAGGTGTTTGCGAAGTTAAAATCTTCCCAGTTGTAGCTGGCTCCTCATACCGTAACAAAGGTGTTCAACCGATGTTGGATGCTGTTGTGGATTACCTGCCTTCACCTCTTGATGTACCAGCTATCAAAGGTACTCTTGAAGACGGTGAAGAAGGAGAACGTCCATCTTCAGACACAGAGCCTTTCGCGGCTTTGGCATTCAAAATCATGACTGACCCTTATGTTGGTAGACTTACTTTCTTCCGTGTGTATTCTGGTGTACTAAAATCCGGTTCGTATGTCCTTAACTCAACAAAAGGCAAACGTGAACGTATTGGACGTATTCTTCAAATGCACGCAAACAGCCGTCAAGAGATCACGGAAGTTTATTCCGGCGATATCGCTGCAGCTGTAGGTTTGAAAGATACGACTACTGGTGATACACTTTGTGATGAGAAGCACATCATCGTTCTTGAATCGATGAACTTCCCAGAGCCGGTTATCTCGGTTGCTATCGAACCAAAAACGAAAGCTGACCAAGACAAACTAGGTATCGCTATTTCCAAGCTTGCTGAAGAAGATCCTACTTTCCGTGCACATACGGATGAAGAAACAAACCAAACAATTATCTCTGGTATGGGTGAGCTTCACCTTGAGATCCTTGTTGACCGTATGTTCCGCGAATTCAAAGTTGAGACAAACGTTGGTAAACCACAAGTTGCTTACCGTGAAACGTTCCGTCAAGCTGCGAAGGTTGAAGGTAAGTTCGTTCGTCAGTCCGGTGGTAAAGGTCAATTCGGTCATTGTTGGGTTGAGTTTTCACCACTTGAGCCTGGTACAGGCTTCATATTCGAAAACAAAACAGTTGGTGGATCAATTCCTCGTGAATTTATCGCTCCAATCCAAGCTGGTATCGAAGAGTCAATGAAGAACGGTGTTGTAGCCGGCTTCCCGCTCGTTGATGTTAAAGCTGTTGTTGTTGACGGATCTTACCATGATGTTGACTCCTCGGAGATGGCGTTTAAAATTGCAGGTTCGATGGCGCTTAAAGCTGCCAAAGAAAAATGTAAGCCAGTTCTTCTTGAGCCAATCATGAAAGTTGAAGTTACTGTTCCAGAAGAGTACATGGGCGATGTTATGGGTATGCTTAACTCCCGTCGTGGTCGTATCGAAGGTATGGATACTCGTGCAGGTGCACAAATTATCCGCTCCAAGGTACCTCTCTCCGAGATGTTTGGTTATTCCACTACACTACGTTCCGGTACACAAGGACGCGGCGTATTCTCCATGGAGCTTTCTCACTATGAAGAAGTTCCTAAATCAATCTCTGATGAAATTATTGCTAAAAACAAAGGCGAGTAATCGTTTTTGGACTAGCGCTCAACAAATTGCTTTTGCCGTCATTTTGGTTTGCTTGCGAGCCAAATGTCGGCCACACATAAAAAATATGATGTTAAATTGAGGAGGCTCAAGTTCAATGGCTAAGGCAAAATTTGAACGTAACAAACCGCACGTTAATATCGGTACTATTGGTCACGTCGATCACGGTAAAACGACTTTGACTGCAGCTATCACAACTGTACTTTCCAAAAAATACGGCGGTGCAGCAATCGCATTCGACCAAATCGATAAAGCTCCAGAAGAGCGCGAGCGTGGTATCACGATCTCGACAGCTCACGTTGAGTATGAGACGCCTGCTCGTCACTACGCACACGTTGACTGCCCAGGTCACGCCGACTATGTAAAAAACATGATCACTGGTGCTGCTCAAATGGACGGAGCTATTCTTGTAGTTTCCGCTACTGACGGTCCTATGCCACAAACTCGTGAGCACATCTTGCTTTCGAAACAAGTAGGCGTACCTTACATCGTTGTATTCTTGAACAAATGCGACATGGTTGAAGACGAAGAGCTTCTTGAGCTAGTTGAAATGGAAGTTCGTGACCTTCTTTCTGAGTATGAGTTCCCAGGCGACGACACTCCAATCATCCGTGGTGCAGCTCGTGAAGCACTTGCTAACCCAGATGGTCCTTGGGCTGAAAAAATCATCGAGCTTTTTGAGCAAGTGGATACTTATATCCCTACTCCTGAGCGCGATACTGCTAAGCCTTTCCTTATGCCTGTCGAGGACGTATTCACAATCACTGGCCGTGGTACTGTTGCTACAGGTCGTGTTGAGCGTGGCGTTATCAAAGTTGGCGACGAGATCGAAATTATCGGTCTTGCTGAAGAATCCCGTAAGTCCGTAGTAACAGGCGTTGAAATGTTCCGTAAATTGCTTGACTCCGCTCAAGCTGGTGACAACGTAGGTGCTTTGCTTCGTGGTGTAGACCGCAGCAACATCGAGCGTGGTCAAGTTTTGGCTAAACCGGGTTCGGTTAAACCACACACTAACTTCACTGCACAAATCTACGTTCTAACTAAAGAAGAGGGTGGCCGTCACAAGCCTTTCTTCACTGGTTACCGTCCACAGTTCTACTTCCGTACAACTGACGTAACGGGTATCATCAACTTGCCAGAAGGTACTGAAATGGTTATGCCTGGCGACAACATCACTGTAACGGTTGAGCTTATCGCTCCAATCGCTGTTGAAGAGGGAACTCGTTTCTCTATTCGTGAAGGCGGCCGTACTGTAGGCGCTGGCGCTGTAGCTTCTATCCAAAAATAATTCATTGCGGCTTAGCCGTTATGAATGACAAAAGCCCTCACTTCGGTGAGGGCTTTTTATTTTTCTGTGTAAAACGGTCAATAGGGCTTCTTACTTAATTTTACAAATAACTATTCATTGACTGCATGCCTTAAGCCCATTTAATATTAAGGAATAGTAGGTAGAGCTTGTCCTTCACTCATTAATTGAAGTCATTACGCACAGACATAGGCTTTAATGATAGAAAGCGATAATGCTTTGCTGTACATGTTTTTTTGCAAACGGCTTCATTACAAGAGAATTTATATGATGAGAGGGGTTTGAAGAATGAACAGAAAATTTTTACTTAGCTTGGTATTAGCTTCAGTTATGGTAGTAACAGCAGCATGTGGTGCAAACTCAGGTAAAGCAGGCACAGAGAACGAAGGAAATAAATCGGGTTCAGGCAACAGTGAGAAACAGTATACGATCGCGATCTCACAAATTGTTGAGCACCCATCATTGGATGCAACGCGCGAAGGCTTTATTGCAGCACTAAAAGACGGTGGATTTGAAGAAGGCAAAAACCTTAAAATCGACTTCAATAATGCGCAAGGTGAGCAAGCGAATATTGCTACAATTGCACAAAAGATTAAATCAAGTAAAAGTGACCTTGCATTAGGAATTGCAACTCCGACTGCACAAAGCTTGGCTGATGAAGTCAAGGACATCCCTGTATTATTCGCTGCAGTCACAGATCCGATTGATGCAGGAATCGTTACACAATTGAAAGCTCCAGGAGGAAATGTTACTGGTGCTTCTGATACGAATCCAGATGCCATTAAACAAACGATGGATTTTATCGCAGCTCAATTTCCTAATGTAAAAAATGTGGGCCTTGTTATTAATGAAGGAGAACCAAATGCGGTTGTAATGGGCGACATTGCTGAAAAGGCACTTGCTGAACATGGCATTAAGCTCGTTAAAGCTTCAGTAGCGAACTCTTCAGATGTTAAACAAGCGGCAGAATCTCTAGTTGGTCGTGTAGAAGCTATCTACATCACTTTGGATAATATGGTTGTAAGCGGCGTTGACGCTATTATTGAAGTGGCTAATAAAAATGATATTCCTTTCTTCTCTGCTGACCGTGATACGGTAGAAAAAGGTGCTTTCGCGGCAGTAGGCTTCAAATATTATGACCATGGTTATGAAGTTGGTCAAATGGCAGTTGAGATTTTGAAAAATGGTAAAAAACCAGCAGACATGGATGTTACAGTGCCACAGAAACTTGACTTCATTTTCAACTTGAAAGCAGCAGCTGAGCAAGGCATTACAGTTACTGACGAGATGAAAGCATTCGTTAAAGATCAAGCAAACAACATTATCGAGTAAATTAAAATTCATTTGCTAAAAATAACAGGCTCATAAGTTCAAAAGGGGTGACCGGGCTACTCGTTCACCCCCTTGTTATGAAAAAGGAGGTATGTCATATGCTCGTATCAATGCAGGGAGCTATAGAGAGTGGATTATTGTATGCGCTTATGGCACTTGGAGTATATATTACGTTTCGAATTCTTGATTTTCCGGATTTGACGGTAGATGGCAGCTTTACTACAGGTGCAGCTATCGGTACGGTTATGACGGTTAATGGAACAGCTCCATGGATTGCGGTATTATGTGCTTTTGCAGGTGGGGCTATAGCGGGTACATGTACAGGCTTACTCCATACAAAGGGTAAAATAAACGGATTATTGTCAGGCATTATTATGATGATAGCACTGTATTCAATCAATTTAAGAATTTTGGGAAAACCAAACGTATCCTTAAGGGGACAGGAAAATCTATTTAGTAATGTATCCACATTAGTTGTTATGATCATTTTTGTCGTTGTGGTTAAGTTGGTTCTCGATCTATTTTTCCGTACGGATCTCGGATTGAGTCTTCGCGCAACTGGGGATAACTCTCGAATGATTCGCAGCTTTGGCGCAAATACAGATGTTACGACGATTTTTGGCGTGGCTTTGTCGAATTCACTAGTTGCGACCTCAGGTGCATTAGTCGCACATTACAATAAATATGCGGATAATAGCATGGGTATTGGTATGATCGTTATTGGACTTGCATCCGTTATTATTGGTGAAGCGATATTCGGATCCCGCACAATCTTTAGAGCAACTTTGGCTGTAATACTTGGTTCGATTATTTATCGAATTATTTATGCATTTGCACTACGTGTTGAATGGTTGGATGCTTCTGATATGAAGCTTATTACAGCAGTAATCATCATTTTTGCATTGATCATACCTACGATAAGAAGAACATTGAAGCAAAAGAATATAGCCAAAAGACGAACGGCAGAAATGCTGGCATCCTTGGATAATATTCAGCCTGGAGGTGGACGCTAATGTTGGAGATCGCTAAAGTGTCCAAGCTGTTTAATCCTGGTACCGTTGATGAGAAGACAGCGCTCGTAGGTGCCAATCTTATTATGAAGCCAGGCGATTTTATTACGGTTATCGGTAGTAACGGAGCAGGCAAATCTACATTAATGAACATTATATCCGGCGTGATGAAGCCGGACGCGGGCGAAGTCCGAATTGACGGCAACAATATAAGTCATCTATCGGAATATGAGCGCAGCCGCTGGATTGGCCGAGTATTTCAGGATCCGATGGCAGGAACAGCGCCACGTATGTCCATTGAAGAAAATTTGGCGATAGCTTATGCTCGTGGAAAGTCACGTGGTTTTTCCTTTGGCGTAACACGCGCAAAACGTGCCATTTTTAAGAAAGAGCTGCAGCGCCTCGGTATAGGTCTCGAAAATCGACTTGGGGCAAAGGTGGGTTTATTGTCAGGTGGAGAACGCCAAGCGTTAAGCCTATTGATGGCTACCTTTACAAGACCACAAATCTTATTGCTTGATGAACATACGGCAGCGCTTGATCCTTCAAGAGCGGAGCTCATTACGACTTTAACGGAAAACCTAGTTCGCGAGATGAATTTGACTACGCTTATGGTTACTCATAATATGGAGCAGGCCATACGTCTAGGCAATCGACTTATTATGATGGACAAAGGCCGGATTATACTTGATGTACCAGAAGAACGCAAAAAGGATCTTACCGTACAACAACTGCTAGGTGAGTTTGAGTTGATAAGCGGAAAGAAACTTGCGGATGATCGTATCGTACTTGGTTAGGACGTTATAACTCTGAATATGAAGTGTTGGATGGAGAGTGTGCAGCTCTGTTAGAAAAGTCATAGCTGCCTGCACCTTCTAAACAAGTAGAATCAGAGCCTGCGGATACTTCACTTCAACCCTGTTATTATAGAAGGAAAACACGCAGCGACATGTGGTCGCTGCGTGTTTTTTATGTAAATGTGAAGGTTGGCGTTATTTGGTGGTGTATTTTCATCCGGATGATGTATATAATCATATAGCGCCCATTAAGTCCGTTATTATAATGATAGTGTTCTAAATACTTGTAATAAGGGACATAATGGGCGAATGTAGAGATGGCTTACAAGACATTATTGTTAATCTTTCTGCAGTTGTACGACGGTAAAAAGAAAGAAGAAACTTTATGTTGCATTTGCCTATTAGATTCGGTATAATATTGACTGTTGGTCTGACGTTGCGATGATGTGAGAGGTTGCCGACACACCCGGCCCCTTTGCCATGGGGCATGTGCAGGGTTTTCTCACGGAGTATGTCCGATAATAAATTGGGCGAAAGAAGGAGGGACTTATATGGCAAAGCAAAAGATTCGTATCCGCTTGAAAGCATACGATCACAGGATTCTTGATCAATCCGCAGAGAAAATCGTTGAAACTGCAAAACGTTCCGGTGCAGGCGTATCCGGGCCGATTCCGTTGCCAACGGAAAAGCAAATCATCACCATTCTCCGTGCGGTACACAAGTACAAGGATTCTAGGGAGCAATTCGAACAACGCACTCATAAGCGTTTGATCGACATTGTAAACCCAACGCCGCAAACGGTTGATGCGTTGATGCGCCTGGATTTACCATCCGGTGTAGATATCGAAATCAAACTGTAATATCAGCATATGCGATTATAGAAAGGAAATGAGGTGTCAACATGAAAGGTATCTTAGGAAAAAAACTTGGTATGACTCAAGTGTTTACTGCTGAAGGTAATGTCGTTCCTGTAACGGTTATCGAAGCTGGACCTTGCGTAGTACTTCAAAAGAAAGACCAAGAAAACGATGGCTACGAAGCAGTTCAATTCGGTTTCTCCGATAAGAAGGAGAGCAGATCGAACAAGCCAGAAGCTGGTCACGCTAAAAAAGCTAACACAACACCTAAGCGCTACGTTCGTGAAATTCGCGGAATTAATCTAGGTGATTATGAAGTTGGCCAAGAAGTTAAAGCTGACCTATTCACAGAAGGCGAATTCGTTGACGTAACAGGTATTTCAAAAGGTAAAGGCTTTGCCGGCGTTATCAAACGTTGGGGACAAAGCACGGGTCCTATGTCTCACGGTTCCCGTTACCACCGTGGACCAGGTTCGATGGGTTCTATCCAAGCGAACCGTGTACCGAAAGGCAAACGCCTTCCAGGACATATGGGTCACGAAACAATTACGATTCAAAAACTTGAAGTTATCCGTGTAGATGTAGAACGTAACGTTCTTCTAATAAAAGGTTCGATTCCGGGCCCGAAAAACGGATTCGTAAAAGTTAAGCAAACTGTTAAGAAATAATTGATCTTAAAGAAAGGAGGAACAGGAAATGCCAAAAGTAACAGTATATAACGTGAGTGGCGCGCAAGTGGGCGAACTTGAACTGGCTGAAACGGTTTTCGGAATTCAACCAAATGTTCACGTTTTGCACAGTGCTGTTGTTAATCAACAAGCATCTGAACGCTTCGGCAATCACAAAACTAAAGGACGCTCCGAAGTACGTGGTGGCGGTCGTAAACCTTGGAAACAAAAAGGTACTGGCCGTGCTCGTCAAGGTAGTATTCGCTCCCCGCAATGGGTTGGCGGCGGTGTGGTTTTCGGACCTACTCCACGCTCTTATGGCTTCAAACTTCCTAAGAAAGTTCGTCGTCTAGCGATTAAATCAGCATTGTCTTCGAAAGTGATTGCAAACGAGATTATCGTTATGGATCAACTGACATTTGCAGCTCCTAAGACGAAAGAATTCGCAGCAATTCTAAGCAACCTTAAAGTTGGCCGCAAAGCTCTTGTAGTAACGGCTAATTATGAAGATAACGTAGCATTGTCTGCTCGTAACATCCCAGGTGTGAAGTTCGTTGCAGCTGACGGCATCAATGTTCTGGATGTTTTGGTGCATGACAACCTTATCATCACTAAAGAAGCAGTAGAGAAAGTACAGGAGGTGCTTGCGTAATGAAAAATCCACGCGATATTATCAAGCGCCCGGTTATCACGGAACGTACGAGCGATTACATGGTTGATAAAAAGTATGTTTTCGAAGTTGATCTTCGTTCAAACAAAACTGAAATCAAACTTGCGATTGAATCAATCTTTAAAGTAAAAGTAACCGGCGTTAACACAATGCGTGTTGCGGGTAAACCGAAACGTTATGGTAAACATAGCGGATACAGACCGGATTGGAAAAAAGCCATCGTTCAATTGAGCGCTGATAGCAAAGAACTTGAATTCTTTGAAACGTCTGTTTAGAAAAGGAGGAAATCAAAGTGCCTATTAAAAAGTACAAACCGACCTCTCCTGCACGTCGTAACATGTCGGTCTCGACTTTCGAAGAGATCACGACAAGTACACCGGAGAAATCGTTGCTTGCTCCACTTTTCAAAAAAGCTGGACGCAACAACCAAGGTAAAATTACGGTTCGTCACCATGGCGGCGGACACAAACGTAAATACCGTATCATCGACTTCAAACGTACTAAAGACGGTATCGTTGGTAACGTAGCTACGATCGAGTATGATCCAAACCGTTCTTCCAACATCGCTTTGATCCATTATGTTGATGGTGCAAAAGCATATATCATCGCTCCTAAAGGTTTGAAAGTTGGAGATCAAGTGGTATCTGGAGTAGGCTCTGATATTAAACCCGGCAATGCAATGCCGCTTGTTAATATCCCTGTCGGTACAGTTATCCACAACATCGAATTAAAACCAGGCAAAGGCGGACAACTTGTTCGTGCAGCTGGTACTAGTGCTCAACTTCTTGGTAAAGAAGAAAACTATGTATCCGTTCGTTTGTCTTCAGGTGAAGTTCGTCGTATCTTGAACACTTGCCGTGCAACAATTGGTTCTGTTGGTAACGAAGATCACGAACTCGTGAAAATCGGTAAAGCCGGCCGTAACCGTTGGTTAGGCAATCGTCCAACTGTACGTGGTGTTGTCATGAACCCTAACGATCACCCACACGGTGGTGGTGAAGGCCGTGCTCCAATCGGACGTAAATCTCCGTTGTCACCATGGGGTAAACCAACTCTTGGTTACAAAACACGTAAGAAGAAAAAAGCATCAAGCCAATACATTATTCGTCGTCGCACGAAATAATAGCTGCTTGATAAAAACCGCGTGATACGAAAGTATCGCTACCGCTTATTTGAAGGGAGGAACACAAATGGGTCGCAGTTTAAAGAAAGGTCCGTTTATTGACGGATACCTGCTTAAAAAAGTCGAGGTATTGAACGAAGCTGAGAAAAAGGTCGTTATCAAAACCTGGTCCCGCCGCTCGACCATTTTCCCACAATTCATAGGTCACACGTTTGCGGTATATGACGGACGCAAGCACGTGCCTGTATATGTAACGGAAGATATGGTTGGACACAAGCTTGGTGAATTTGCACCAACTCGTACGTATAAAGGCCATGCCGGTGAAGACAAAAAAACGGGCAGACGTTAATTTGCCCTTAAACATCTCTAACTGAACGAGAGGAGGTTCCTACATGCCAGAAGCTAAAGCGCACGCTAAATATATTCGTATTGCACCTCGTAAAGCACAGCTTGTTGCGGATTTGATTCGCGGTAAACAAGTTGGCGAAGCAATCGCGATTTTGCGTCACACGCCTAAGTCTGCATCCCCAATTTTGGAGAAGCTGTTGAACTCTGCGATTGCTAACGCTGAGCATAACTACCAGCTTGACGTGAACAAATTGGTTATCTCGCAAGCCTTTGTTAACCAAGGGCCAACGATGAAACGTTTCCGTCCACGTGCGATGGGTCGCGCAAGCCGGATCAATAAAAGAACCAGCCACATTACCTTGGTGGTATCTGAAAAATAAGGAGGGAATACGTGTGGGTCAAAAGGTAAATCCAATAGGCTTCCGGGTCGGTGTTATCCGTGATTGGGAGTCCAAATGGTTCGCTGGCAAAGATTTCGGCGATCTTCTTATGGAAGACGTTAAAATCCGTGAATATTTGAAAAACAAGCTGAAAGACGCAGCAGTTTCTCACATCGAGATCGAACGTGCAGCTAACCGCGTGAACGTTACGATTCAAACCGCAAAACCAGGTATGGTTATTGGTAAAGGCGGTTCAGAGGTAGAAAACCTACGTACTGAGCTTGGTAAAATTTCTAAAGGCAAAAAAGTTCACATCAACATTTCTGAAATCAAACATGCAGATCTTGACGCTATTCTTGTAGCTGAAAGCATTGCACAACAACTTGAGCGTCGTGTATCTTTCCGTCRCGCATTGAAGCAAGCAATTCAACGCTCCATGCGTTCAGGTGCTAAAGGGATCAAAACCGCAGTTAGCGGTCGTCTCGGTGGCGCGGAAATCGCACGTTCGGAAGGCTACAGCGAAGGAACAGTACCACTTCATACACTACGTGCAGATATCGATTATGGCACGGCTGAAGCGGCTACAACATACGGCCGTATCGGCGTTAAAGTATGGATCTATCGCGGCGAAGTCCTTCCGATTAAGAAGAAAGCTCCCCAGGAAGGAGGCAACTAATCATGTTGGTACCTAAACGTGTCAAACACCGCAAACAACAACGCGGTCATATGAAGGGTCGCGCTAAAGGCGGCACTACAGTAGCATTCGGTGAATTCGGTCTACAAGCTCTAGAACCATCATGGATCACAAACCGTCAGATTGAAGCGGCTCGTATCGCTATGACTCGCTACATCAAACGTGGCGGTAAAGTTTGGATCAAGATTTTCCCTGCAAAACCTATTACTCAAAAGCCTCTTGAAGTGCGTATGGGTAGTGGTAAAGGTAACGTTGAGAAATGGGTAGCCGTAGTTAAACCAGGTAAAATCCTGTTTGAACTTGCTGGTGTATCCGAAGAAACCGCTCGTGAAGCGATGCGTCTTGCGGCTCATAAATTGCCAATCAAGACTAAATTCGTGAAGCGTGAAGAAGTGGGTGGTGAAGCAAATGAAAGCTAGTGAATTTAGAAACCTAACCTCTGCTGAGCTTGAACAACAGGTCGCTGGTTTTAAAGAAGAGCTTTTCAATCTTCGTTTCCAACTGGCTACTGGCCAATTGGATAACCCGACTCGGATCCGTGATGTGCGTAAAGGAATCGCTCGTGCTAAAACGATTTTGCGTGAAAGAGAACTCGGAATTAGCAGCTAGTAAATCCCTTACATGAATGCATAATCATGGCTGAAGGAAGGAGGAAGAACATGAGCGAACGCAATGCCCGCAAAGTGTTAATTGGCAAAGTGGTAAGCGACAAGATGGATAAAACAATCGTAGTTGCTATTGAAACATATAAAAAACACGAATTGTACCATAAACGCATTAAAGTTACGAAAAAATTTAAAGCGCACGATGAAAATAACCAAGCGAAGATTGGCGACATCGTGAAAATCATGGAGACTCGTCCGCTATCGAAAGATAAGCGCTTCAGACTTGTGGAAGTTGTTGAAGTTGCTGTTATTATCTAATGAGCGTATGCAGTATCTGAGCATTTTTCCGAAAGGAGGACGTTGAAATGATTCAACCATTTTCGCGCTTAGCGGTTGCTGACAACTCTGGCGCAAAACAATTGATGTGTATCCGTGTACTTGGTGGAACGGGACGTCGCGTTGGACACATCGGCGATTTGATCGTTTGCTCAGTAAAACAAGCAACACCAGGCGGCGTTGTCAAAAAGGGTGACGTTGTTAAAGCGGTTATCGTTCGTACAAAACGTTCGGTTCGTCGTAAAGACGGTTCGTACATCGCATTTGACGAAAACGCAGCTGTTATCGTTAAAGAAGACAAAAGCCCACGTGGCACACGTATCTTTGGACCAGTTGCCCGTGAACTTCGCGATAGAGATTTCATGAAAATCGTATCGCTTGCTCCAGAAGTAATCTAACAACCTATATAAGCTTGAAAGCACAAGCGTGCAGGAGGTGTAACTCATGCCAAGGCTGAAAAAAGTACTCGAATCCCATAACAACAAATTGCACGTGAAAAAAGACGATACGGTTATCGTAATTACCGGTAAAGATAAAGGTAAGAAGGGCCGCGTTATCGCTGCATACCCGCGTGAAAATCGCGTTCTTGTAGAAGGTGTAAATACTGTTAAGAAACATACTCGTCCATCACAAGCTAACCCACAGGGCGGTATTATCGAACAAGAAGCACCAATTCACGTATCAAACGTTATGCATATCGATCCGAAGAGCGGTAAAGTAACACGTATCGGATACAAAGTGCTCGACAACGGCAAGAAAGTTCGGATCGCGAAACGTTCCGGAGAAGTAATCGACTAATCGTTACGGTAGGAAAGGAGGTCCATGATCAATGGCAGCAAGATTGAAAGGTCGTTTCTTAAACGAAATAACTCCTGCTCTTATGCAGAAGTTCAACTATACGTCTGTTATGCAAGTGCCGAAAATTGAGAAGGTAGTTATCAACATGGGGGTAGGCGAAGCGGTTTCCAATTCGAAAATCCTTGATGTAGCTGTTGAAGAACTACGTATCATTTCCGGTCAAAAACCAGTCGTTACTCGTGCGAAGAAGTCTATTGCAGGCTTTAAGCTTCGTGAGAACATGCCAATCGGGGTTAAAGTTACTTTGCGCGGTGAGCGTATGTACCATTTCCTTGATAAACTGTTCAACATTTCTCTTCCGCGTGTACGTGACTTCCGCGGTGTATCAAACAAAGCTTTTGATGGCCGCGGTAACTATACGCTTGGTTTGAAAGAGCAATTGATATTCCCAGAGATCGAGTACGACAAAGTCGATAAAGTGCGCGGTATGGACATCGTCATCGTCACGACGGCAAAAACGGACGAAGAATCTCGTGAACTGCTGACCCAAATGGGCATGCCGTTTACGAAGTAATCCACTTTTAGGAGGTGTAATACCCAGTGGCAAAAACTTCGATGAAAGTGAAGCAACAACGCACACCGAAATTTAAAGTGCGCGCGTATACGCGCTGTGAGCGTTGCGGCCGTCCGCATTCTGTTTTGCAAAAGTTTAAAGTTTGCCGGATTTGTTTCCGTGAGTTAGCACATAAGGGCCAGATTCCTGGCGTTAAAAAAGCAAGCTGGTAATCAGCCTAGTTTGGGAAGGAGGTTAACACAATGGTTATGTCTGATCCGGTTGCAGATATGTTGACGCGTATTCGTAACGCGAATGTCGTTCGTCACGAGACCGTGGAAATGCCCGCTTCGAAAATGAAGAAGCAAATCGCTGAGATTTTGAAGCGCGAGGGTTTTATCCGCGACGCTGAATATATCGAAGACAACAAACAAGGGATTATCCGTATTTTCTTGAAATACGGCCCTAACCAAGAACGCGTTATTACTGGCTTGAAACGTATTTCAAAACCAGGCCTTCGCGTTTATACACAATCAACTGAAATCCCTCGTGTACTCGGTGGACTTGGAATTGCAATTATTTCCACTTCCAAAGGGATTATGACTGATAAAGAAGCTCGCCAAGTTAAATCTGGCGGCGAAGTAGTTTGCTACGTTTGGTAAGTAACAAGTCACAAAGATAGGAGGTGTAACAATGTCCCGTATTGGTCGCAAACCAATCCAAGTGCCTAACGGCGTAACAATCAGCTTGGACAACACAGTTATTACTGTAAAAGGACCGAAAGGCTCACTTTCCCGTGAAATTCACAAAGATATGGTTGTGAATGTAACTGAAACTGAAATCCTAGTAGAACGTCCTTCCGATAATAAATTGCATCGCTCGTTGCACGGAACAACTCGCAGCATCATCGCTAACATGGTGAGCGGCGTTACTGAAGGCTTCTCCAAAAACTTGGAGCTAGTTGGCGTAGGTTACCGTGCAAGCAAAACTGGAGACAAAATCACACTTAACGTTGGTTACTCTCACCCAGTTGAGATCACTCCAGATAGCGGCATCGAGTTCGACGTTCCTGCGAACACTAAGATTACTGTTCGTGGTATCGATAAAGAACTAGTTGGCGCAACTGCAGCGAAAATTCGTTCCGTACGTGAACCAGAACCGTATAAAGGTAAAGGTATCAAGTATGAAGGCGAACGCATCATCCGTAAAGAAGGTAAAGCTGGTAAGAAAAAATAAGCAAACGGTTCGTTTGCTTAAGATAGCGTCTTAAGGCTGAAAGAAAGGAGTGAACTTTGTATGATTACGAAAGGCGACAAAAACAAGGCTCGTCTGAAAAGACACCTTCGTGTTCGTAAAAAAATTAACGGTACAGCTGCACGTCCGCGTCTATCTGTATTCCGTTCCTCCAAGCATATGTATGCTCAATTAATCGACGATGTTTCAGGAGTAACAATCGTTTCTGCATCCACACAGGATAAAGAATTGACTGAAGCAATTGGCAACGGTGGTAACATCGATGCAGCTAGCAAAGTCGGAGAATTGATTGCGAAACGCGCTCAAGCTAAGGGTGTAACCCAAGTAGTATTTGATCGCGGCGGTTACTTGTATCACGGCAGAATTCAGGCACTTGCTACAGCAGCTCGTGAAGCTGGCCTAGAATTCTAATCGACTTTATTTATAAGGAGGTTAAACGACTTGCGTGTAGATCCAAATACGTTAGAACTGACTGAAAAAGTTGTTAATATCAATCGCGTATCTAAAGTTGTAAAAGGCGGACGCCGTTTCAGCTTTAGTGCACTAGTAGTAGTCGGCGACGGTAAAGGCTACGTTGGCGCAGGGATCGGTAAAGCAGGCGAAGTACCTGATGCAATCCGCAAAGGTATTGAAGATGCTAAGAAAAACCTGATCCACGTACCAATCGTTGGCACGACTATTCCCCATCTTGTACTCGGACATTTCGGTGCAGGTGAAGTTCTTTTGAAGCCAGCTTCAGAAGGTACTGGCGTTATCGCTGGCGGCCCAGTTCGTGCAGTTCTTGAACTTGCTGGTGTCGGCGACATCTTGACGAAATCGCTAGGTTCTTCGAACTCCATGAATATGGTTAATGCAACGCTTGAAGGTCTTTCCCGTCTTAAACGCGTGGAAGAAGTTGCTAAGCTTCGTGGAAAAACAGTCGAAGAGCTGTTACGCTAAGGAGGGAAATAAGATGGCAAAATTGCAAATCACCCTCGTTCGCAGTTTAATCGGTCGCAACGAGAAACAACGTGCAACGGTTGAGTCTTTCGGTCTTAAGAAGATTCGTCAAGCAGTTGTTTTGAACGATAGCCCAGCTGTCCGCGGCATGGTTAACACTGTTAGTCACTTGGTAAAAGTTGAAGAAGTACAAGAATAGATAGCTGTTCTAAGAATTAAATAAGGAGGTGCACGAACGATGAAATTGCATGAGCTAGCACCAGCACCGGGCTCAACCCAAGCGCCAAAGCGCAAAGGTCGCGGTATCGGTTCCGGTAACGGTAAAACCGCCGGTAAAGGTCACAAAGGTCAAAACGCTCGTTCCGGCGGCGGCGTTCGTCCTGGTTTCGAGGGCGGACAAAATCCTTTGTATCGTCGAGTGCCGAAACGCGGATTTAACAACCCGTTCCGCAAAGAGTACGCAATTGTCAACATTGAAGAGCTAAATGCTTTTGCAGCAGGTACTGAAGTCACTCCAGAAGTTCTCATCGAGACTGGGATCGTTAAGAACCCGCTCGCAGGAATCAAAATTTTGGGTAATGGTGAAGTTAGCGTTACACTTACTGTTAAAGCAAACAAGTTCTCTCAATCTGCGGTAGAGAAAATCCAGGCTGCCGGCGGTAAAACCGAGGTGATCTAATTGTTCAAGACCGTGTCCAATATTTGGAAAGTGGCGGATCTTCGTACAAGGATCCTCTTCACCCTTTTCATCCTATTAATATACCGCATCGGTGCTTTTATTCCGGTACCTGATGTAAACAAAGATGTGTTTAAGCAAGTTAATACAGCCGGTTCGGAACTGTTCGGCTTGCTTAACACGTTTTCCGGCGGTGCTTTGTTCCAATTCTCTATCTTTGCAATCGGAATTACCCCATATATTACAGCGTCGATTATCGTACAGTTGTTGTCTATGGATGTTATCCCGAAATTTGCTGAGTGGGCAAAKGAAGGCGAGAACGGTAAACGTAAGCTCGCACAAATCACTCGTTATGGTACGATTGTTCTTGGTATGATCCAAGGTTTCGCAACAGCGATCGGCTTTAACCGTCAATACGGTTATGAAATGATCGTTGGCGCAACATTCGTTGATTACTTGCTTATCGCTATTATCTTGACAGCAGGTACTGCTTTCTTGATGTGGCTGGGTGAGCAAATTACGGAAAAAGGAATCGGAAATGGTATTTCCATTCTTATCTTTGCAGCAATCGCAGCTGGTATTCCTGGACACATTCGTACGATCGTCGAAGATCAGTTCGTAGGTGCTCAAGACCAACTGTTCCTGAACATTATCAAAATGGTACTGATTCTGATTGCGATTATCGCAATCATCGTCGGTGTTATATTCGTACAGCAAGGTATTCGTAAAATTCCTGTTCAATACGCAAAACGTGTTGTTGGACGGAAAATGTACGGCGGACAATCGACGCACATTCCGATGAAAGTGAACGGCGCAGGCGTTATTCCGGTCATTTTCGCGGTTTCACTCATCATGTTCCCGGTTACGATTGCTCAGTTTTGGTCCACTCAGGGTTGGGCAGACTGGATTATTAAGAATATGAGCTATGACCAGCCGCTTGGTATGGTATTGTACGTATTGTTAATCATCGGGTTTACCTTCTTCTACACTTTCGTTCAGATTAATCCGGTTCAAATGGCCGATCAAATGAAGAAAAATGGCGGATATATTCCAGGCATTCGTCCAGGAAAGCCAACTTCGTCTTACCTAACACGCGTTATGTCGCGTATTACGTTGACAGGTGCAATTTTCTTGGCGGTTATCTCAATCATTCCGGTATTCTTCGGGACACTTGCTGGATTACCTAAGTCAGTGCAGCTAGGTGGTACTTCATTACTAATCGTTATCGGTGTTGCACTTGATACGATGAAGCAAATCGAGAGCCAGTTGATCAAACGCCATTACAAAGGGTTTATCAATAAATAACAATAGGTTCTGACCGGGCTTCCGCGTTCGTCAACAGGCGCTCTGCGGCAGCCCGCCCGAGCCTATTGTGCTTAAAGCGAGGAACTCAGCAATGAACATTTTATTCATGGGCCCTCCGGGTGCCGGTAAAGGTACACAAGCTGAACGGATCGTAGAAGAGTTCGGTATTCCCCACATTTCCACTGGTGATGCATTCCGCCTCGCTATGAAACAAGGAACCGCACTTGGAATCAAAGCGAAAGAGTATGTCGATCAAGGCTTGCTCGTTCCCGATGAGATCACGAACGGCATTGTAAAGGAAAGACTTGAACAAGCCGATTGCAAAAATGGATTCTTGCTCGACGGGTTTCCTCGCACACTGCAGCAAGCAGAAGCACTTGATGTTATGCTTGCGGAGCTCGGACGCAGTATTGACCATGTTGTAAATTTAAAAGTTGATCGCAGCTTGCTGCTTGCTCGTTTGACGGGCAGACGCATATCGAAAACGACTGGTACGACTTATCATGTAATCTTTAATCCACCTAAGGTCGAAGGTATCTGCGACAAAGACGGCGGAGAATTGTATCAGCGTTCTGATGATACAGAGGAAAAGGTCGGAACTCGTTTGGATGAGTATACATCCAAAACCGCACCTCTACTCGATTACTACAGTGCTAAAGGTCTCCTTCGCGAAGTCGACGGCGAGAAGGACATTGATGTTGTAACATCAGACATCGTTTCCTGCTTGCGAGGTTCATTGTAATGATTATATGCAAATCCGAATCGGAGCTGCGTTATATGAGGGAAGCAGGACGCATTGTTGYGGAAACGCATCGATTGATGGCGCAGGCTGTGAAACCAGGCATCACTACTCGTGAGCTTGACCAAATCGCTGAAACGTACATTAAGAGTCAAAATGCGATTCCTTCCTTCAAAGGTTACAATGGTTTCCCTTCCAGCATTTGTGCTTCTGTGAATGATGAGCTGGTGCACGGCTTCCCTGGGTCACGCAAGTTGAACGAAGGCGATATAATTAGTATCGATATCGGTGCGCAATTTGAAGGCTATCACGGAGATTCAGCTTGGACCTATGCGGTAGGAGCTGTAACCCCTGAAGTTCAGAAGTTGCTCGATGTGACGGAAGCATCGCTTTATGCGGGGCTTGCGCTCGTCAAACCGGATATTAGGCTATATACAATTTCGCATGCTATTCAAAAGGTAATTGAAGATGCAGGATTCTCCGTAGTACGGGAATACGTAGGGCACGGAATCGGCGCGGACCTCCATGAGGAACCACAAATACCGAACTACGGCATACCAGATCGCGGACCTCGTCTGAAGACCGGAATGGTGCTTGCAATCGAACCAATGGTTAATATCGGTGAACGATATGTCCGGACGCTCGAAGACAATTGGACGGTTGTAACGGAAGACGGCTCATGGTGTGCTCATTTCGAGCATACAGTAGCTGTTACAGAGGACGGCTTTGAAATATTGACCATTTTGCCGCAGCAACCATAGTATGACGATGGAAGCTCGTCCCCAGATTGGTCAGTTCGTCAAAGTACTTCGCGGTAAAGATGAGGAAAGCTATGCTGTTATCCTAGCAATCGTTGATGAGCGATTCGTCATGATTGCCGATGGCCATAAGCGCCGATTCGATGGACCGAAGAAAAAGAACGTTCTGCATCTCGAGTTACAGCCTGCAATTAGTTCTGAGGTTTCAAGCAGTATGCAAGAGACCGGCAGGGTGACCAACGCAAAGTTACGTTATGCAATTCAGAAGTATTTAAATGCGAAAGGAGAATGACGGTTGGCTAAGGAAGACATCATTGAGGTCGAAGGTACGGTTATTGAACCGTTGCCGAATGCCACGTTCAAGGTGGAGCTGGAGAACGGTCATCAAATTCTCGCACATGTTTCCGGTAAGCTCAGAATGCACTTTATTCGCATCCTGACAGGAGACAAGGTGGTTATACAGTTATCGCCTTATGATTTATCAAAAGGGCGCATCACCTATCGTAAATAGGCTCAATTTGGGGCTTATTACGAAAGATTCGGGAGGTAATCACAATGAAGGTTAGACCTTCGGTAAAGCCGATCTGCGAAAAATGCAAAGTCATTCGTCGCAAAGGCAACGTTATGGTGATTTGTGAAAATCCGAAACACAAACAAAAACAAGGATAGAAGGAGGGGAATATAGCCTATGGCACGTATAGCTGGTGTAGACTTGCCGCGTGACAAACGCGTCGAAATCGCCCTGACATACATTTTCGGTATCGGCAAAACAACGTCGCAAAAACTTTTGAATACAGCTGAAGTTAGCTACGACACTCGTGTTCGTGACTTGACAGAAGACGAACTTGCTCGCCTTCGCGAAGCAATTGATAAATCTGTTAAAGTAGAAGGCGACTTGCGTCGTGAAATTTCACTTAACATTAAACGTCTGACTGAAATCGGATGCTACCGTGGACTTCGTCACCGTCGCGGCTTGCCTGTTCGCGGTCAACGTACTAAGACAAATGCACGTACGCGTAAAGGTCCTCGTCGGACTGTAGCTAACAAGAAGAAATAAGAAGGGAGGATAATGGACAATGGCTAAACCAAAAAAAGTCGTTCGTACAAAACGCCGCGACCGGAAGAATATTGAGACTGGCGTTGCGCACATTCGCTCGACATTCAACAATACGATCGTTACGATCACGGATCCTCACGGCAATGCAATTTCATGGGCAAGCTCTGGCAACATGGGCTTCAGAGGCTCACGTAAGAGCACGCCTTTCGCAGCGCAAATGGCTGCTGAAACAGCTGCTAAAGCTGCGATGGAGCATGGCATGAGAACTGTCGAAGTGATGGTAAAAGGACCAGGCGCTGGCCGCGAAGCTGCGATTCGTTCGCTTCAAGCTGCTGGATTGGAAGTTAACCTCATTAAAGACGTAACACCAGTTCCTCATAACGGATGCCGTCCTCCGAAACGTCGTCGCGTATAGTTGGATCTGATGTGGTATCAAATATCAACAACTTGTGAATAATGGTTGTGAAGGTTTGGCATACTACAAGGTTTGACTTAAAATAACGTAAGCTAACGGAGCGACGTTTGAAGGAGGGTACTATTAGTGATTGAGATCGAAAAGCCGAAAATCGAAACCGTAGAACTGAATGATGAAGGAACTTACGGACGTTTCGTCGTCGAGCCGCTTGAACGCGGATATGGCACGACGCTTGGGAATTCGCTTCGCCGAATTTTGTTGTCGTCGTTGCCGGGTGCAGCAGTAACTTCGGTTCAAATCGATGGAGTGCTTCACGAGTTCTCTACGGTTCCCGGAGTGATTGAGGATGTTACCGAAATCATTCTGAACCTGAAGGGCCTCTCGTTGAAAATCCACTCCGATGAAGAAAAGGTGTTGGAAATCGACGCGGATGGCGAAGGGAATATTACAGCGGGCGACATTCGAGCAGACAGCGATGTCGAGATTTTAAGCCCTGATCTTCACATCGCAACCTTGGCCTCCGGCGCGCGGCTCCATATGCGGGTATTTGCTAATCGGGGACGCGGTTACGTGCAAGCGGATCGCAACAAGAAAGACGAACAACCGATTGGTGTAATTCCTGTAGATTCGATTTACACGCCAATTACTCGTGTAAATTATAGCGTTGAAAATACGCGTGTTGGTCAAGTAACTAACTACGACAAGCTAACGCTTGAAGTATGGACTGACGGTAGTATTAGACCGGAAGAGGCTGTGAGCCTCGGCGCTAAAATTTTGACCGAGCATTTGGACTTGTTCGTTGGATTGACCGATGAAGCCAAAGACGCTGAAATAATGGTTGAGAAGGAAGAAGATAAGAAAGAGAAAGTTCTAGAGATGACGATCGAGGAACTTGATCTTTCCGTCCGTTCTTACAACTGCTTGAAACGCGCTGGAATCAACACGGTTCAAGAGCTAATTACGAAATCCGAAGAGGATATGATGAAGGTCCGTAACCTAGGCCGTAAATCCCTCGAGGAAGTTCAAGAGAAGCTTGAAGAGCTTGGTTTGGGCCTTCGCATGGAAGAGTAGTAACCAACTAGTGAAGACTTAAGAGCAAGGGAGGGGAAAACAAGATGGCATATCAAAAATTAGGACGTGACGCTAGTGCACGGAAAGCTTTGTTCCGTGACCTCGTTACTGACTTGTTCCTTTATGAGCGTATTCAAACGACTGAAGCTAAAGCGAAAGAAGTTCGTTCAATCGCTGAGAAGCTGATCACTAAAGCTAAGCAAGGTGATCTTCATGCTCGTCGTCAAGTAGCTGCTTATGTTCGTCGCGAAACTGTCGATGGTACACAAGACGCTATTCAAAAGCTATTCTCCGATCTAGCACCTCGCTATGCGGAGCGTGCAGGCGGCTACACGCGTATTCTAAAACTAGGACCCCGTCGCGGCGATGCTGCGCCTATGGTTTACCTAGAATTGGTTGACCGCGCGTAGGTTACCTAATAAATGAAATGTATAAGCTTGTCCACAGCGTTAAACCTTGTCCAAGCTTTATACGCGAGCGGTAAACGGCTTGTGCCTGCCAACGTGGGGGATGAGCTGCCAACGCAATAAAATATAAGTAAGTATTAGGGTCTCCCTATACTTCTTATATTTTAATGAAAAGGGTGGACCCTTGCGGCCACCTTTTTTTGTTTGAAAAGAATGATTTGTTATTCATGCCAGGGGCAATAGATGAGCTTGTGTGATACCTACAGGTGTCCATAAGGCTTAGCATCTTAGGTTCTCTTAGCAAGAGGGAATTTTGGACGTTTAGGTATCCCTATAGTTAAAGGGGGGGATAGGTTGAGGAATATATGCGTAAAGGTCAGTTATGACGGGGCAGGCTTCAACGGTTTTCAGACGCAGCCTTACGGCAGAACGGTTCAGGGTGAAATAGAGAAGGCCATAAAGAAGCTGACGGGCGAGACGACCATTATTATTGGCTCGGGTCGCACGGATGCGGGAGTGCATGCGCGGGGACAAATATTCAATTTCTATACGGAATCTACGATTCCGACAGAGAGATGGGCGATTGCGCTTAATACGCGGTTGCCGAAGGATATCGTCATTATTGAAGCATTCGATGTGCCAGAACATTTTCATGCAAGAAGATCCGCTAAGCGCAAAACGTATCGCTATACGATTGATACTGGTAAGTTTCCTGATGTATTTGGCCGACAATATCGCTTTCATCATCCGACGCCGCTTGATGTGGATGCGATGCGGGAAGGTCTCAGCTACCTAGTAGGTAAACATGACTTTACTTCCTTCACATCGATACATTCAACCAAGCCTCATCATATTCGTACGATCTATGAAGCAGATTTTGTTCAGGAAGGCCCAATCGTGCATATGTACGTGACAGGCAATGGTTTTCTGTACAATATGGTTCGAGTCATTATGGGAACTTTATTATGGGTTGGCGAAGGGAAGATGGCTTCATCGGAGATCAAAAACATCCTTGAGGGGCGAAATCGTTCGCTTGCTGGTCCTACGGCAATGCCGCATGGATTGATGTTGATGGATGTTGAATATTCCAGCGAAATACAGGGATAAATCACTATAAATTACTTGCACTTACTTATTCTTTATAGTAGAATATAACTTGTGCTTTCGAAGTGGCTAACCCACAGCCCCGACTGAGATTGTCACAAACTTGGCTATCAACAATGAACAAACAAATCAACGTTTACGTTGTTATAAAAACGATTAATGTATGAAATTAAGGAGGATCATCCATGCGTACCACTTATATGGCTAAATCAACTGAAGTTGATCGTAAATGGTTCGTCGTCGATGCGGAAGGCAAAACGCTAGGCCGCTTGGCGAGTGAAGTTGCTGCCCTGATCCGCGGCAAACACAAACCGACATTTACGCCACATGTTGATACAGGCGATTTCGTTGTTGTTATCAACGCTGAAAAAATCCATCTGACAGGTAAGAAAATGTCAGATAAAATTTACTACAGTCACTCCATGTACTCCGGCGGATTGAAATCCACTCCGGCTCAAGAGATGATTAAAAACAAGCCAGAACGCGTAATCGAACTGGCTGTACACGGCATGTTGCCTAAGAACCGTCTTGGTAACAAAATGAAGCTTAAACTTAAAGTATACGCAGGTGCTGAACATCCGCATCAAGCACAAAACCCTGAAGTTTACGAACTTCGCGGGTAATAAAGAGGAGGACAAGTTTCATGGCTCAAGTGCAATACTATGGAACCGGTCGTCGTAAACACTCTGTTGCACGTGTACGTCTTGTGCCGGGTGAAGGACGAATCATTATTAACAAACGCGACCTTAATGAATATTTTGGTCTAGAAACATTGAAGCTGATCGTAAAACAACCGCTTAACCTTACTGACACATTGTCTAACTACGATGTACTAGTAATTGCTAACGGCGGCGGTATGTCCGGTCAAGCAGGCGCTATCCGTCACGGTATTTCACGTGCTTTGCTTAAAGCAGACCCTGAATTCCGTCCGGCTCTAAAACGTGCTGGCTTCCTAACTCGTGATCCGCGTATGAAAGAGCGTAAAAAATACGGTCTTAAAGCGGCTCGTCGCGCTCCACAATTCTCGAAACGTTAATACTTCAAAATGTCTTCTCTGCTTGCCAGAGAGGGCATTTTTTTGTTTATAGAAGAAAAGCTACATCCAATTTAGATTTTTTTACTGCTATTCCCTTAAAAACACCTTTGCTGATCGGAAGACGCATAAGGTGTTTTTTGGTGCGTCCAATAAAATTTCAAACTTTATTTCATTTTGGTTAAAACTTATATTGAACATTTCACTTTTTGGACGTATAATTTTTATACAGAGCAATTTACTAGGAATTAAAAACGGAGGGCAAAAAAAATGAACCTTTTTGAAAAAGAAGCGCTTATCAAACAAAAGGAAGTTGAGCTCGAAAACGCAACACCGGAAGAAATTATTGCGTTTGCGGTAGAAACTTTCCCAAATATTACGTTTGCATGTAGCTTTGGTGCTGAAGATGTTGTGCTTGTTGATATGCTGCAGAAAATTAGCCCGAAAACGGACATTTTCTATTTAGATACGGATTACCATTTCAAAGAGACGTATGAGACTCGTGATTTGATGGCTAAGCGCTACCCAGGCATTCCATTCGTAGAAGTAAAGCCTGAAATTACACCTGAGGAGCAAGCTGCTCAGTTTGGCGAAGAGCTTTGGAAATCCGATGCGAACGCATGCTGCAACATTCGTAAAGTTAAACCATTAACCCAAATTCTTTCGAAATATGATGCTTGGATTACGGGTATTCGCCGCGATCAAGCACCTACTCGTGCGAATTCCAAAAAAATTGAGTACGACACAAAATTCGGGCTCGTTAAATTTAATCCAATCGCTCACTGGACATCCGAGGACGTATGGAACTATATTCGCGAGAATGATGTTATTTACAACCCATTGCATGATCAAAACTACCCGAGCATCGGTTGCGAGCAGTGCACGCGCAAAGTAATGCCTGGTGAAGATCCACGCGCTGGACGCTGGGCAGGTCAAGAAAAAACAGAATGCGGATTGCATAAATAAGCACTCTCGAGGAGGAGCAATATCAATGAGTCAAATTCTACCGCACGGCGGCGTACTCGTTAACCGTGTCGCTACGGGCGAACAACGTGAAGCATTACTAGCTGAAGCTGCTACCCTTAAATCGATTACGATCAACACTTGGGCTATATCTGACCTTGATTTGATCGCAGTTGGAGCATTTTCCCCACTTACTGGTTTTATGAACGAAGCTGATTACCAGTCCGTTGTGAAAGACATGCGTCTAGCAAATGGCACGGTATGGAGCATTCCTATTACGCTTGCTGTAGAAGAAGCGAAGGCAGCAGAGCTGTCCGCAGGAGAACGTGCAGCGCTAGTCGGTGAAGATGGCGTAACATACGCAATTATCAGCATTGATAGCATTTATTCGGTTGACCATAAAGTTGAAGCAGTGAATGTGTTCAAGACAGATGATTTGGAGCACCCAGGCGTTCAAAAGCTGTTCGAACGCTCTTCCATAAATGTAGGCGGAGAAATTACGGTGCTGAATCGTCCGCAGCCTGAGAAGTTTAACGAGTTTTATTTTGACCCAGCGGAAACGCGTCGTTTATTTGCAGAAAAGGGCTGGAAAACCGTAGTTGGCTTCCAAACTCGCAATCCGGTTCACCGCGCGCATGAATACATTCAAAAAACAGCAATGGAAATTGTTGATGCGCTTTTCCTCAATCCGCTCGTTGGTGAAACGAAATCGGACGATGTTCCTGCGAATGTACGGATGAAGAGCTATCTTGCACTGCTTGACAACTATTATCCGAAGGATCGTGTATTCCTTGGCGTATTCCCGGCAGCTATGCGTTACGCTGGGCCTCGTGAGGCGATCTTCCATGCTCTTGTTCGTAAAAACTATGGCTGCTCGCATTTTATTGTTGGACGCGATCATGCCGGTGTAGGCGACTACTATGGAACATACGAAGCTCAGGATCTGCTCAAAACGATTCCAGTAGAGGATCTAGGCATTACTCCACTTTATTTCGAGCACAGCTTCTTCTGCAAAGAGTGCGGCAACATGGCTACTTCAAAAACTTGCCCTCATGACAAGGAGCATCATTTGACGCTTTCGGGTACGAAGGTACGCGCATTGCTGCGCGATGGCATTTGCCCGCCGCCTGAGTTCTCCCGTCCTGAGGTTGCTAAAATACTGATTGAAGGCATGTCTGAGCAGCCAGTAGTTTAATTAACCGAATAACTTAAGGTTTGTCTCATAAACGACCATCTCGTCCCATATAAATGAATGTGTGCATTTGGCTAGATTAAGCTGTTTGCTGCTGTGTATTCATTTGATGGAAAACGGGGTGGTTTTTTTATGCGCCGAATTGATCGGCATGTTGTCATTTGGTTGACGTATAAGGGCTTAATTCGAATCAGTATCGGATTGCTGGTTATTGCACTAACGGGCATACTGCTTACACAATCGATGCCTTCAAAAAAAGCATGGTCGTATTGGACGCTGCCTTTGTCAGGCAAGACTATAGCCATTGATGCCGGGCATGGCGGGGCAGACGGCGGTGCGGTCAGTAAGCAGGGCATTATCGAAAAGGATTTAAACTTAGCGATTGCGCTGTATTTGCGCGATTATTTGCAGCAGGCTGGAGCGGTCGTTGTTATGACAAGGGAAGGGGATTACGATCTTGCAACAGGGGATTCAAGAGCCTATAGCAAGCGCAAGACAGAGGATTTAAAGAAGCGAGTGTCCCTTATTAAAAATAGCAATCCTGCCGCAGTCATAAGCATACATATGAACAGTATCCCTTCAGCTAAGTGGACGGGTGCACAAACCTTTTTTCATCCGGACAATCACCCAGACAATCGGATTCTCGCAACCTTCATACAAGATGAGATTAAACGCAATTTAGAAAACACGACAAGAGTTGCCGCTACCGTGAAGGATGTTTATGTGCTGAAGGCAATCGAGAACATTCCGACGGCACTCGTTGAGGTGGGCTTTCTATCTAACCCTGGGGAATCACAGCGACTTGCGGATACGGAGTACCAAAGATCAGTAGCTGCCTCCATCTATGAGGGTATTCTAAGATATACTGCAGGGGAGAAGCTGAGCGGAAGCGTGCTGCAAGACGAGGTAACCGACAAGTAAGAAACCTTTCGCCGAAAATGAAGCAAAGGTGCACCCTATGACTTGGTTCATGGGCTTACTGTGTTATACTAACTATTATATAGTTTTAATTATATAAAGGTGGGACACAACCTATGTTGACACGAGAGCAAGTTATAGAGGCCGTCGAAATCGTGACGGCACAGCATAAAGCGGATGGGGTTACCATCCGCGATGTAATGGTTCGGGACCGTCAAGTTTCGATGACGGTCCTTGGGTCTGGCGCGGCAATGGAGCCCGCGCTGGAAGCCTCGCTCCGCGAGGCGCTGGCGCGCCTGGGCGCCGAAACCGTGCATTTCCGGTTTCGGGCCGAGGCAGCGCCTGCCGCAGGCGCAGGCGCGTCTACGCCGCCGCCAGCGGCAGCTGCAGCACCGGCTGCGGCTAGCGCCGGTGCTGGCAAATCTAGCGGCCCAGCGCCCGTTCAGGGGCATGGGGCCGGCTTAGCTAACCCGCTGCTGGATCCTGCCAGCGGGGTGCAGTTCATCGCCGTCGCGAGCGGCAAGGGCGGCGTCGGCAAATCGACAGTGACCGTCAACTTGGCGGTCGCTTTAGCCCGCAGGGGCAAGCGCGTCGGCATCATCGATGCGGATATCTACGGCTTCAGCGTGCCGGATATGATGGGGATCGAAGAGCGCCCGGATGTTGTGAATGAACGGGTCATCCCTATTGAGAAGTTTGGTGTTAAGGTGATGTCCATGGGCTTCTTCGTAGAGGACAACAGCCCAATCGTGTGGCGCGGACCGATGCTTGGCAAAATGCTGCGCAACTTCTTCCAAGAGATTGAATGGGGCGAGCTTGACTACCTGCTGCTAGACCTTCCGCCGGGTACGGGAGATGTGGCGCTTGATGTTCATCAGATTATTCCGCAAAGCAAAGAAATTATCGTAACTACCCCGCATGCTACAGCAGCATTCGTTGCAGCTAGGGCAGGCGCAATGGCGATTAAGACGGAACACGAAATTATTGGAATCGTTGAGAATATGTCCTATTTCGAATCTAAAGTTACCGGCGAGAGAGAATATGTATTTGGCCGCGGTGGCGGCGCACGCCTCGCAGAGACGCTTCATTCAGATCTGCTTGCTCAAATTCCATTGGGGGCGCCAGACAATCATGTATCTGAGCCTGACTTTGCACCATCGGTATACAAAGCCGATACTGAAACAGGGAAGATGTACTTGGAGCTTGCAGACAGCGTATTAGCGAAATGCGGCAAATAGTCAAATAACAAAAGCCCGAACCATTGTCTAAGGCAGCTAATCCTTGCTGCCATGCGGACAACCTGTTCGGGCTTTTTTGAATTCATTTTATGCAGTGAAAACAATACTTCTACCGCTACATAGCCGAATCGCCGCCTTGTTCATCACCGCCGCCTGAATCGTCCCCGCCGCCGCCTTCCTCATCGGATTTTTGCTCACCGCCCGATTCTTCTTTCTTTTTATCTACTTTCTGGTCTGGGCTTGGTTTAAGCTCTTCTTGTACTGCTTTTTTCATCAGATCAAGCACTTCAAGTCGAAACAATGGATTTTGCATCGCATCCTGCATAAGGGACATCACTTCCTTGCGGTATTGCGTACTTTGCAGCACCTCAAGAATCATCTTGTCCATTTCAGGGTTTTTAAGCACCTTAATTAAATCAGCTTGATAGGAGGGGTCCTTTATTAGTTCTTTATGGATTTGTTTATTTTGCTTATTAACGGATTTGGCAAATTCCCCCGCGAAACGTGGATCAACCATAAGCTTTTTGATTACCTTGTCGTACTGAGGAGAAATAAGGACATCCTTAACCGCTAAGCGAACCTCCTCCTGATCCTGCACAGACAGCAGCTTAGAGGTTTGGCCACTATAACCGGAAATTTGCTGTGATGACTCCTGCAGTGCTTTTTGGGCATCCTCCGTTTTGAGGATATCAATAACCATCGTTTTTAAATCCTTGTAGCTGACCTGCTCATTACTACCTCCAGAGGACTCGGCGCCACAGCCTGATAAAACAAATAACATGGCTGTAATAACCGAAAATAAAGCAAAGCTCTTACGCATGATTCGCAAGCTCCTTCCTATGTCATTGCTGCTGCATACCGTTTGGATAAACAAATCGTTCGAAAAGTGATGGATCGTATAGTTATTATGTACAAAGTTCACCGGATTATCATGGACAGACTTTAGCTTTTTATTGTGAACGTGGTAAAATAAAGGGTAATGTGGATAACAGGAGGATAATGAACGTGAATTTAAAAAAGTGGTTCTTTTTATTTTGGAGCGGCATGGTAGTAGGCGGGCTTGCCTGCGTAATTACCGGTGCGTTGATGGCTTGGGTAGATCCGGAGTTTGGGTTCTTAGGCTTTAAAGCTGTCGGCTTTAATGCATTAATGATGGGTTTGGTCGGATTAATGATTGGAGCATTTAGCCAAATGGGCTTTTTCGCTTATTTAACGTTAAACTACATCGCTCTTAGCGTATTCGGCAAAAAATATTTATGGAATGCGCTGCAAGGCTATACGACGTTATTCGCAGCAATAGGGCTGGGGTATATGTTGTATGAGCAGCGCCTGAACAACTGGTTTTTCTGGACATTGCCGCTTACCCTGCTTCTATTTTCTGTTGCAGTATCATGGTTCAAGGTTAAGCAAACGAACAAAACCGCTTTTGTGCCAACCATGTTTTTGATGTTCTTCATTACATTCATTGAGTCTTGGCCTGCGCTGCAAGGTGAAACGAACGTATCTGCTATTGTATTTATGATGGTTCCTTTATTCGTCTGCAATGCATACCAAATTATGATGATGCACCGTTTGGTCAAAAAAGAAACAACCGACTCAGCAGCGATTGCTGCGAAGCCGGTCGTTTAACTTAATATTCTAGTTCAGCAGCATTAATTTGCGGGAATGTAGAGGATGTCTTGTCCTGCACCGCTTTGCCGTCAACCTCAGTTTGTGTGATGAGGTCGGTTACCGTAACAAACTCATAGCCTTTTTCACGCAGCTGATCAATAACGATCGGAAGCGCCTCATGTGTCTGCTTTACGGAATCACTCGCATGGAACAAAATGATGTCGCCAGGATGAGCACGCGTAACGACCCGATTAATAATTTTGTCGGTGCCGATGTTCATCCAGTCGAGTGAATCCGTATCCCACTGAATTACCTTATATTGCAGCTCTTCAGCAATGCGCAGTACCCGCTTGTCAAAATCTCCGTTAGGAAGTCGGATCAATTTCGGTTGTTTTCCCGTTACGTCGGATAAAATGGTGTGTGCAGTCGTAATTTGTTTACGAATTTCTTCATCGCTAAGCTTGCTGTAATTATCATGCTTGTGGCCATGGCTGCCTATTTCATAACCAGCCTCTTGAATCTTTCTGACGATCTCGGGATGGGACTGGCTCCATGGTGAAGATAAGAAGAAGGTAGCCTGCTTAATGTTTTTCTCTTTTAGCACATTAAGAATGGGTTCCGTGCGTTTATCGCCCCAACTAATGTCAAAGGTAAGAGCAACAACCTTTTTGTCAGTGGGTACGCTGTAGATTGCAGCCGGCTGCTGCGGAGCAAAGACGGTGATGTTGTCACGTTCGGCATAAATGATGCCAATGGAAAATACGACAGCGATAGCAATTAAGAAATACCTTTTCAACTTTCGGCCATTCAGAACATAAAAAACGTTCATTGGGAAGGGCACTCCTCTCTAATGGAAGCTTGTACAAAGATAAGAAAGTATAAATCCGACCTTTATACTTCACTTATCCTTAATTGCGAAACGAGTATTTGCCTCCAACGAAGGCTGCCGTCGTTTACGCTTGTAGTACAATCTATGCTCGTACTACAGAGATATTCATCCATCTTGCGAACTTACAAGCTGCGGAGGGGATAAAATGTTTAAATGGCGTTTGATTTGGGAGCATTTTAAACAAATGAATCCCTATATAGCGTTTGGATCCATATTATTTTTAGCAGGCATGGTTATCGGAGGCACGAACCCAGCGTTCAGAGCTTTTCTTGATGAACAGCTGAAGGGGCTAGGACAGCTCGCTGAAATGATCGATGATTCCAAAAATCCAACGTTAACGATGATGATTTTCATTTTTTTGAATAATGCGGTCAAATCGATACTGGTTATGTACTTAGGTGCTTTGTTTGGGGTATTGCCTTTCTTTTTCTTAGTTGTAAATGGAATGATGATCGGTTATTTACTGAAAACGACAGCTGAGCTTCATGGCGGCGGGTATGTGATGGAGCTTATTGTTAAAGGTTTGCTGCCGCACGGAATTCTGGAAATTCCCGCGATTATTATTGCATGTGCTTATGGCATGCGTTTTGGAGTACTCATCTTCAAAGCGGTCGGATCACTTGTATTTGCAAGATCTAAGACAGGGAATATAAGCCGAGAGCTTGAAAGCTTCGTCGTTCGTACCGTTCCTGTCATGGTTATTTTGACGATTACACTGCTTATTGCGGCGGTAATTGAAAGTACAATTACATTATGGTTGTTGCAGATGTAATATTTTTTCCAATATTTGAGCATAACAGTAAAGCAGTGTCGAAACGCATTTGCGTGAGACGTTGCTTTTTTGTTCGTTAAAGGACGATCAAGTTGCGCTTTTCAACTTAAGGAGGTCACTCACGGCTATGCTCGGAATACTATTCAACGATAAAGAATGCAAAGAACTCGACTACGTCCTTCGCAAAGAGCTGGATGAAATGCTGCTCGACTTGAATGATTCAAGATTAGATGGTGATATTAAGCAAGCGATAACCAGAAGATATAAGATCATCTTCCGTATGTACGCACGTATTGCCTCCCCGAAAGAGCTATCGCGTTATGCATTAAATGCGCGTTCTTATCGATAAAATCAAGTTTTAAAACTTTTTTAAAAAAAGGGGTTGCATTTAATTGGGCCCCTGTGATATATTATTTCTTGTCGCCRCTGAGACACACGCGGTTGACACGAAAGAATGAATTGTTCTTTGAAAACTGAACAACGAGTAATAACTGCCTTGCAAATCCTTCGGGATGAGCAAATATAGCGATAAAAGTTATGAGCAAGTCAAACACCAATTTGGAGAGTTTGATCCTGGCTCAGGACGAACGCTGGCGGCGTGCCTAATACATGCAAGTCGAGCGGAGTTGATGAGGTGCTTGCACCTCTGATACTTAGCGGCGGACGGGTGAGTAACACGTGGGTAACCTGCCTGTAAGACTGGGATAACAGGGTGAGTAACACGTGGGTAACCTGCCTGTAAGACTGGGATAACATTCGGAAACGAATGCTAATAC
>NZ_JBFTSN010000007.1:0-58176 GCF_056400045.1 Paenibacillus sp. 01L418 | reverse complement strand
GAAATAGATACCACTCTTGCAATAGCGATCGAATGCGGCATAGTCGATGTAGCCACGGTCAAACACATAAGTGACTTCAGGGGTTTCAGAGACTCAATTTGAATGGAACGAGGAGCCTGGTGGAACCGTTTGGACATTAAGTAAGATTAATGATGATTCCCTACGTGTACAAATTATGTCTTTTGTAGATTTACGTAACAAGAAAAAGCAAGTTATTGAACTTGATGAAACTGGTTCTATTCTGGAATTTACAAGGGCAGTAGTTCAAACACTTGAATTATTGTTAAAGAAACATGGACGGAAAGGTTACCAAGAAAAATGGATTAATTACGACTTCTCTATGGATAAATACTTGAAGCTAAAAGGTTTCACATCGAAAAAGGATTACGCTAACTGAGAACGATAGTTGAATAACGTATTGATGAGCAGGTGCTGAGTTGGCCTGCTCATCTTATTAAGATAACGGGCAGGATAGTTACAATTAAAAGGCCCACCATTTTTATAGCCAATTATACTAATAATATCTTTTGTTTCTGCGAAGTTCATGAAAAACTGTTATGTAAAAGAATTTATTAGTATAATAGGGAAATTCTAAAGGATAATAATGGAGGAAATATTATGAATAAAGAGATACCACTAATCGTACCCATTGCAGCAAGTTATTTTAAAAAGGCGATGAATTCACAAAATGATTTGTATTATAGAACTATAGATATTAGATTATGTCTTGAGAGAATTGCTGATTCGATGATATATGAATTTGTTGCGTCAGATATTAAAGAGAAATGGAATGGATATACGTTACATAAAAAGTTATTGATAGCCACAGAGTTTCTCGATAACAAAGTTGTATCCGACCTAATTGATGCAAAGAAAATTGGAAATATGGGTGCTCATGAAGGTTCGGAAGCCAATATTACTGAAAATAATATTGAGTTTTCATTAGAGGCTGTATCGAATTTCTCAGTGGAGATGTTCGTATCATATTTCAAGGTATATGGTTTTCATAATAATGGACCAAGTAAATGGGCGCCAACAATATTAAGTGTATTACCACCTAAATATCGAATACAAATACTGAATAAATATTTAGAATATGATAAATCATACTTAGTTATAAGAAAGCTAACAATGGCATACTTGAAGAATGGTCAAAACAATGAGTGCTTTCAGGTTATAGAAAGAAGTTATAGTGATAATTTGATTTCTAGAGAGGAAGCAGAATTACTTAATGATGATATGGAACTGTTAATGCGTAATATTAGATTATTACCTATATCAGAAAATCTAGAGATGGCAAAAGATAGTTTTAAGGAGTTAGTGTCTGCGATTCCAGATAATGAGATTAATAAATTTGCTCTATTGGTTTCTATGATATTGGGAAGTGAGTTGGTTGCTTCCACAGATTCGATCGCATAACACCACATTCACTCTGCGGGCTGCCCGATGGTTCTCAAGGAAGAGGAACTAGGCGGACAACCCTTCACTCCCTAACCGCATCGTGGCTGTTCCCTTCGGTCACTTAAGATCATTGCGCTAACGGGAAACGATACTTGAATACCACACATTGATGAGCAGGCACTGAGGTTGCCTGCTCATTTTATTAAGTTAAAGGATAGGCTTGCGGAAATTTGTCTTGAGTAGCCCAGCTTCCTACATAAAAATCTCCAGCATGGAAATGTTAACCAGAGAGGTGATTGTGTATGAATATGAAAAAATTGCTAATTTTTCTAGTGGTGTTTGCTGGAATATTTTCCTCGCTACCATTAGTAATGGCTTATGACGATTCAGATACTTCAGTAAAATTTGTACAAGCTATTGTAAGAAAGGAAAATGCTCTAGCTCAAAAATACCTTGCGAAAGGAGTCACAATACCAGAGATTAGTGAAAATTCCCTAATAAAGAGTTATCAATTGGTCACATCTCCGACTGAAAATATAAAGGTCTTTTTGGGATGAAGTGTTGGGTGGTGAACGACTCGCACTAATTTGGGAACTAACGGTCGAAGATAATAAAATCACAAAAATAAGAACTCTGTTTGATGGTGCAAACCCATTAATGGACGAAGTGAGGCTTCTCAAAGATTATCATAATTTGTATCAAAGAAAAGTGCTTGTACCAACAGAATATCCGTTTGAAATTACCCATTTTGATGGACATATTGAGTATGAACATGAGCGGTTGGTACTATTATATCGAAACGAGTCTATAAAGGGTTTCCTTCAGATTCAAATCAAACCTGTAACTTGGGGGTTGGAGAGGTACAAAGGGACAAACGGCCAATTTCATACACTGAAAGATGGAACAAAAATTCTATATAGAACAAAGTTCGACTTAGGTTATGAAATAAGATTTCAAAAAGAAGGAATGCACTACACTGTGGCAATCGGTAATAAGAAATATTTAAAGAAAAAATTTACAGTTAACGATTTAATTAAAATTGCGGAATCCATGAAATGAAGTGATTAAACTAACWGGTACATTAGTTCAGTGAGCTATGCAGCAGTACTATATTTCTAACATGAGAATGCACTGAGAAAAAATTCTGTATATAAAGGGGGGCGATCCCCCTCGCCTCCACCAATACCATGAAGAAACCCGACCTCGTGAGGTCGGGTTTTTTGATTTTTTAGTTATGTTAAGAGCACGTCTTTTATTAAACTAACCGGTAGAATAACACAATGGGACTAGGGACCACAGTTGCAATAAAGGACAGAATTGCTAGATTAACGACACCAATGGCCATCAAGTGGGAGACCTTGCATTGCTTCATCTGGCCAGGTTATAGTCCGATTCAGTTGGCATTTTCGATTTTTTCGCGTGGTTCGCCGGAGATGAATTCATCGTACTGGCATGAGATTGTGCCCAGGCTAGCAGTCTCATCACGATCCTGCTTCGGCTTGAATCGGATGTAGAAAGATGCTATGCCGAATACGTAAAAAAAGGTCGACCATCGCGTGGTCGACCTCTAATTATTCTATTGTGCGGTCAGGATTTGTGGACCTTCAGCCGTGATGGCGATCGTATGCTCGTATTGGGCGGCGAGCTTGCGGTCCAGCGTCCGTGCGGTCCAGTTGTCCGAATCGATTGTCATGTGGTAGGTGCCTTCGGTGATCATTGGCTCGATCGTGAACACCATGCCTTCCTTGATGCGGAGGCCTTTGCCGGGCTTGCCGACATGCATATAGTTCGGCTCCTCGTGCAGATCCCGGCCGATGCCATGCGCGAGAAGGTCGCGCACGACGCCGAAGCCGTTCGATTCGGCATGCCGCTGGATGGCGCTCGTCACGTCGCCGAGCCGATTGCCGGGCTGCGCCTGCGAGATGCCGATGTCAAGGCATTCCTTCGTGACACGCATCAGCTTCTCGGCCGTCGGCGAGATGTTCCCGACTGCATAGCTCCAGGCCGAATCGCCGAGCCAGCCGTCGAGCTCTGCGACCGTGTCGATCGTCACGATATCGCCCTCCTCAAGAGGCTTATCGCTAGGGAAGCCATGCGCGATCACGTCGTTGACGGATGCACAGGTCGCATATTGATAGCCCTTGTAGCCCTTTGTGTAGGGCTTGGCGCCATGCTTCAAGATAATGTCCTCGAAGATGCGCTCAATCTCGTTTGTTGTGATTCCCGGTTTGATGAGCGAGGCGATCGTGCGATGGCATTCGGCCACCACTTGGCATGCCTTGCGGATGGCCTCGATTTCATGTTTGCTTTTTAATATGACCATGTTCGTATCAGGACTCCTTCGTAATAGCTTGCATCGCTAGCTTGGCGATTCGATCGACGTCCAGCTCGGAAGTGCCCGCATAGTAGTGCAGTCCACAGCAGCCGACCAGCACGGCAAGCATATGGTCGACGCTGTCGTCTTCACGCTGGGCGATCGATTGGAGCGGAACATACAGCCGTTCCATGAATCGTCTCTTTGTGGGGTGCTGATCCTTCGCGGGCAAACCTGTATAATGTTCCGCCGCCATTTTGTAGACAAGATATGCGCGGGCGTCCGACTGCCACAGCCGGAGCAGTGCCTTGCAATAAGTCAACAGCTRCCTATTATCCGGGCTGTCGACACAGGTGTTTGCCCATTCTGTCAGGGCTTGCTCGCATCGCTCGAAGCCGCTGCCCAACACATCTTCTATTAATAAATGCCGGTTGGGGTAATAATGGTATACCGTGCCGTAACCGAGCTCGGCTTCGCGGGCRACGTCGCGAATATCAAAGCTGCCACCCGTGTGGAAGTAGGTGCGCGCGGCGGCGTCCAGGATTTGTTCCTTGCGCTGCATGCGGATGAGCTCGTTTTGTTCTTTGGTGCGGGGGCACATGGGTGTGTGAACCTCCTTGTATAGACCTGCAAATTTGTCGATATAAACATAGTAACGCAATTGGCACTTATTCGCAACATTTTTATATTCATAACGTCCATATACTTACAGTTAAAAAAATTCGGTTTTTTGATTTTTTAGTCATGTTAACGGCAAGTCTTTTATTAAACTAATGGGAACGTTAGTGCAACAAAAGAGATTTACAAGCCGTATACTTAGTGAGTCAGCGAAATGAGATTAAGAGGAAAGAATAAAATATTTCACTAAAGAATTGTACGAAGAAATGCAGATAAGAGGATATATGGAGTATTGTACAAGGATAAGGTGTGATGCGGATGACTGATTTTGCAATGATTAAAAAGCTGTTTCATATTACGAAACGAAATGGGTTTAGTCATGGCGAGATACAAACGATTAACAATAATTTTGGTGAATTGCCTCAGGTGTTAATTGATTATTATTTGGAACTCGGTAAAGACGAGCGGCTGAGTCATACGCAAGATCATTTGATCAAACCCGAGCAACTTCAATACTTCAAACATAGCGAATATTTAATTTTTTATTACGAGAATCAACGTGTCTGTGTTTGGGGAATCCATAAGAACGATTTATTCAAGTCCAATCCCCCTGTTTATATGAGTTACGATGAAAAGGTATGGGAAAAGGATTTTGAAACATTGACCGATTTTTTTCATGCTATGGCCTATTTGCAAAGCGTATTCGCTCTTGAATACGGCTGTGAATCGTTCTATTCTATTGAACAAACCGACTTGGATTTTATTCGTGAACATTTTAATAATAAAGKTATTTCCTTTCGGCATTGGATTGGCATCGAATTTTATGGGAATGACAATGACAGCATAATAACAGTGTTGAAAAATAACGATAGTTTTGATTTGATTTATGCTTCAAGCGACAAAGAACATTTTGATGAAATGGATCGGGTTCTCTCAAAACTGGCAGTAGAAAAATAATTTGTTGGGATTGTGATGAGGATATGGTTAAAGCAGTGGATCAAACCTCCTAAAACGAAAAAAGTAATCATTTTAGGAGGTTATAATAAATGAAATTCAATCCGATTGTCATTGATAACTGGAGTAGAAAACCCTATTTTGAGCATTATTTAAACAATGTCAGATGCACTTTTAGCATGACGGCAAATATCGACATTTCCCGGCTGCTGAAAGAACTTAAGAGTCGGGAGATTAAGCTGTATCCAGCACTAATCCACATGATAACTACGGTGGTAAACCGCCACGATGAATTTCGCACATGTTTTCATGCAGATGGGACTTTAGGTTATTGGGATAGTTTATCTCCTAGCTTTACAATTTTCCATGATGGTGATAAGACTTTTTCAAGCATATGGACTTTGTACAGTGAAGATTTTAATGATTTCTACAGTCGTTATCTTGATGATATGAAAAAGTATGGAAGTGTTAAACAATTTGCCGCTAAAACAAACGAACCACCGGGCACTTTCCCTATTTCCAGCATTCCTTGGGTCAGTTTCACTGGATTTAACCTGAACATCTATAATGAGGGAACCTATTTACTACCCATCTTTACAATGGGGAAATATTTTCAGTTTGACGAAAAAATACTGTTGCCATTATCAGGACAATTCCACCATGCCGTTTGTGACGGTTACCATGCCGGGATACTGTATAATGAGCTACAATTACGTGCAGATGCTTGTACGGAATGGTTGCCAAACTATACCGCATTCAGCTAACGGGTAACTATAGCTTATTTTTTTACTTGCAAGTGGTGGTGGAAATATTCTGTATAAGAGGTATCCAGTGCCGGTAGCCTTTCCGGTCAGTTGTGCGGTTGTGAAGCTCTTGTTTTTGGAGCGGCGCATTAAAATCGTTGGGGTAATCGTAACCGACTACAGCGAGCTAAAAGCCCATTAGGTAAAATTTACCTAATGGGCTTTTTAGGGTTCGAATTTTTAATAATAAAAAATAGTGTTTTATGTAATTTTTTGCTGCGGCAATATATGTTTTTACAACTTCATCTGCTAACATAAGAGAAACATAACGAGAGAGTACATAAAGCACGGGGGCTAACATCTATGAGCTACAATTTATATTTATCAGCATTGCTGATGGCGGCTACCTGCTGCTCGCTAATGCTGTGTTATCTCTCTTGGAAAAGAAGAGAGCTGCCTATTGCAATTAGTTATGGGCTAGGCATGTTGACGGGTTCATTGTACACTTTCGGATATGCTTTTGAAATTGTTAGCACCGATTTAGAGCATATACGCTTCTGGCTTCGAATTGAATATCTAGGCATCCCATTCGGCACTATTCTATGGATTATAATGGTGCTGCAATATACGGGAAGGCAAGCGCTCGTTCGAAAATGGGTAGTAGCGCTGCTGATGATTGTTCCTTCCATTACCTTTGTAGCTCATTATACGAACGATTGGCATCATTTATTTTATAAAAGCATGACTTTGAATTACTCAGAGGGCTTTCCGCTGGTAACGACGGAGAAAGGACCTTTATACAAGCTGCATGTCTACTATTCGTATTCCTTCTTTGTAGTAGGCATGGGATTAATGGTTGAAATGTTTCTAAAAGCGACATCTCGCATGAAGAAACAAATCGCTTTTATGATCATTGGATCATGGGGGCCTTTTGGATTTACGCTTATTTATTTAAGCAATGTCATTTATATGCCAATTGATATCTCCCCATTTGGTTTTATTTTCTCAGGAATCTTCTACATGTGGGGGATTTATCAATTTAACATGCTTAGACTAGCGCCCTTAGCGCTGCAAAAGGTGTTCGCATCCATGCAGGATGCGGTAATTATTTTTGATTTGGAAAATACACTAACTAGCTTTAACCAATCCAGCAAGCAGGTTATTAAAGGGATAAATAATAAGTGGATCGGGTTGCCGGCAACGCAAGTCTTTTTGCAATATCCATTGCTGTTGGAGAAAATCATGCAAGGGCCTTCTTTGAACAGCAAGGTTCAAATTTCGGGTCAAGCGGATGAACCCTATTATAATGTGCATATGTCCTTGATTAGTGATAAGAACCAGAAGCCTGCCGGCAAAATGTTTTTGTTAAGCGATGTTACGGAAATGGTGCGTTCAGAGGAGCGGCTGCTTGATAATGCCCGTCAGCTAAGCGAGCTAAACATGTTCAAGGATCGAATGTTTAACGTAGTCGCTCATGATATTCGTGATCCGCTGGCGGTGCTCATCAATTTGATGGAGCTCATGGAGGACGAGTTGCAAGGCTACGGCGGAGAGCATGAGGAAATCGTCCATGAAATGGGACAGCAAATTGAAAATACTTTTGCACTGGTAGAGAGCTTGCTGGAATGGTTCCGAAGCCAACGCGAAGGCATGGTATTTAACCCAGTGGAGAGAGACATAAACCATACCGTACAGGTCTGCATCCGGTTATTGGCGGTTCGCTGCGAGAGTAAAAAAATCCAATTGATATCGGAAATACCGAAGGATACGTTTGTGCTAGCCGACAAAGAAATGCTGGATTTGATCGTCCGAAATTTATTGTCCAATGCCGTTAAATTTACCAACATCGGCGGCACGATCCGGTTAAAAGCAGAACATCAAGCCGATAAACTAATTATTTCTGTAAGTGATTCTGGAGACGGCATATCGCCACAACAGGCCAGCTCACTGCTACTAGAAGGTTATCCGGTGTCATCAACAGGAACAGCAGGAGAACGGGGCGTCGGTTTGGGACTTACGTTATGCAGGGAATTTGTTCGTTTAAATGGTGGAGACATTTGGTTCGATAGTTCTGAGCAAGGAAGTACCTTCTACTTCTCCGTTCCTACGCCATCTGCACATGCATTCAGACGAAGCAGCTTGGAGGCGAGCGCAGGTTGAAGGTTATCCTTATTGATGACGAGAAGGCGATGCATTTAATTATGAAACGGATGCTTGCAAAGACATCTGTGGAAGTGGAAATTACAGGCAGCTTCACGGAGACAGAAACAGCATTTTCTTACCTGATGAATCATGATGTAGACTTGGTGTTTCTGGATATAAGCATGCCGAGGGAAACTGGGCTCGAGCTTGCCGAACGATTAAGAGAGGTCGGAAGAGAGATAAAGATCGTGTTCCTGACCTCCCACAAAGAATATGCTTTGCCTGCCTTTGATGTTTATGCCTTCGACTACATCGTAAAGCCGGTTGTGCTGGAAAGACTTAAAAAAACGCTGCAAAGAGCGTTTGCTGAGTTGCGTAAAGAGCACTTGCGACAAGGGGAGTGGGCGGCGCCTTTAAATGAGACGAGGTTTAACTGCTTAGGTGTTATAGATATTCAAAGCACGCAGGGTATAAGGGCGAAATGGAAATCAAGCAAAAGCGCGGAACTGTTTGGCTATTTGCTTATGCATAAAGGAAGGCTGATATCCAGAGCAAGACTGATCGAAGAGCTGTTTGGCGACATGCCACAAAAGAATGCTGAGGTTTACTTGAATACGACCGTCTATCAGCTGCGGAAGGTATTAGATCCATTTGGCCTGAGAGAGAATTTGCATTCTGACAGCAACCACTACGCCCTTAGTCTGAGTGAGGTGAGTGTAGACCTTGTAAGCTTTGAAGAAGGCTGTAGAAAAATGTCAGTCGTGGATGAGACGAATCTGGAAGAGGCGATTGCACTAGAGCAGTTGTACGCAGGGGACTTATTTGGGGATCACACTTTTGCATGGGCTTGGAACGAGATTGAGCGTCTTTCGTTGCTGTACACCTCCTTTACCCAGCGATTATGCATGGCTTTGTTAAATAAGAGCGAGACGAATGCTGCTATTAGGTTGTTAATGAAGCTCGTGTCGCGCAATGAACTAGACGAACAATCCTTTTTGCTGCTTATGAAAGCTTTGGCTTTGCAAGAGAACAAGGAAGCGTTGACCCGGCAATATAGGCAATACGAAGACACGCTGCATAGAGAGATCGGTATAAAACCCTCCCGCGAGGTTGCTGATTTATATTTCAGTCTGCTGTCCGAGCTGGATAAATAAGAATGAGTAGATATGAAAGGCTCCTAAAATAATAGGGGCTTTTTTTGCTTTTGTCGAAGTTTGTCATTTTGCCGTCATTGGGCTTGGATATAATGGATCTAACTATAGAGATGAGGAGATAAGTTAACATGAAACGATTTTCAATACGCAATTTATTTTTAGTTTCGGTTTTAATTCTGAGTCTGTTAAGCGGATGTGTGATCAAAACAAGCCAAGTCACCATTAATTTTAACTCGGAAAGGTTAAGTGAGGCAGAGTATGCATACATCAGATATTCGAATGGCGATGTCGTTCAGGCACCCAACCTATTGCCGAACCAAAACGACGTTACTGTTGCTACGAATAGCACGCAATCCATTGTAGGTGGATACGTAAGCGACGGTGTGGTGAGCTGGGTTCCAAACATGAGTTATGGCGGAGGAGGTTATGTTACTGTTAGTGGTATTTCGGCAAGTAAACCCAAGCTTCCCGTAGGCTATGTCAAGTTAAATAATTCACCAGTAGTTGTTCAGAGTCAACCCGAGTATATAAGCGTAACCTTTGCTGTTTATGATACCGATGGCAAGCCTGTGGATGATCGCACGGAAATTTTTGCATATTCCGCAGATACAGCTTTAACCTTCTATAACATAGACCCAAGCGACCAGAATAATGGTAATTTTTATACGAGGACGAATACGGTAGACGAGGGTTACTCGTGGTACACCGTTAACGGATTGGTCACTTTCCAAATTAAATCGGGCATTAGTGAAATTTATAATGCACCTCTTTCTTTATATTCAGGTTCTCAATTCATAACGAATGATCCTTTTCACAAAAAATCTACACCTGTGGCAGCAATCAATGTAGGCAGCGCAGGGGATGCTTCTTCCTTACTTATTGGCGATACTTTGGCTATGCACGCGGATATATTGCCAGTAGACGCCTCTTACAAAAAGGTGAAATGGTCAGTTGAGAACGGAACAGGCTCAGCGACAATCAGCACTAGCGGTGTATTGGCGGGTATTTCGGCAGGTACGGTTACCGTTAAAGCTACGGCTATTGACGGCAACACCGTTTATGGAACAACAACGATTAAAATCCATGGACCTGTCATACCTGTTCAAAAAATATCTGTAACAGCGGAAGATGAGGTTTCTACAATCGAATCAGGCAAGACACTTCAAATGTATGCTGTTGTAGCCCCAAGCGATGCAACATACCGAGAGGTTGCTTGGTCTGTTATTGATGGGACGGGTACAGCTGTTATTGACGAAGAAACGGGTGAGCTTACTGCAGGCAATCCAGGTACAGTAACGGTTCAAGCAACAGCTACCGATGAAAGTGAAGTTGTTGGCAGTACTATTGTTACGATAACAGCCGCCCAAGTCCCTGTATCCTCGATTACGTTAACAGGTGATTCCAGCGTGCTGGTTGGTCAGACGTTAACGGTTGACGCGACCGTTGCTCCTGCAAATGCAACGGACAAATCAATCGAGTGGTCTGTTGAAAACGGAACAGGCAYAGCAACAATCAGCAAAAGCGGAGTATTGACGGGTGTTTCAGCAGGTACAGTTACCGTTAAAGCAACGGCTGCTGACGGCAGTGCCGTATTTGGAACCAAAACGATTGAAATTAATGAGCCTGCCATCCCTGTTCAAGTGATTTCCGTAACGGCGGATGGTGAAGTTACTACAATCGAATCAGGTAAGAAGCTGCAAATGAATGCTGTGGCTGCTCCTAGCAACGCAACAAACAAAGCGGTCGCTTGGTCCGTAATAGATGGAACAGGTACGGCTGTTATTGATAAAACAACGGGTGAGCTTACTGCCGGCAATCCAGGYACAGTAACRGTCCAAGCAACAGCTGCCGATGAAAGCGGAGTTGTAGGCAGCACGATYCTTACGATTACGGCAGTCCAAGTCCCTGTTGCTTCGATTACGTTAACAGGTGATTCCAGCGTGCTGGTTGGTCAGACGTTAACCGTTGACGCGACCGTTGCTCCTACTAATGCGACGGACAAATCAATCGAGTGGTCTGTTGAAAACGCAACAGGCACAGCGACAATTAGCAAAAGCGGAGTATTGACGGGTGTTTCAGCAGGAACGGTTACCGTTAAAGCAACGGCTGCTGACGGCAGTACCGTTTTTGGAACAAAAATAGTTGAGGTTAAAGTAAGCTCTGGCAGCGGTGGCGATCATGGTAATCCGACACCTACTCCAGCGCCAACAACAAAGCCTGAAAAAACACCTGAACCAAAACCGACAGCAACGCCTGAAGTGAAATTTGATCAAAATGTGATTCAAGTGGAAAAAGTGATATCCAGCTTAAACAAGAAAGTAGAGGAAGCGAAAGCTAATCCTACTGATGTTGAGTTCAAAGACACAAAATCTCACTGGGCTGGGGCAACCGTTCATATTTTCGTGAAATTGGGGATTGTAAACGGATATGAGGATGGTTCCTTCCAACCTAACGCAAGTATTACCCGCGCCGAATTTGCTACCATTATTGCAAAGGTATTTGACCTCTCTGCGATGGGTGATAAAAATAAGCTAAGTGACGTTTCCGACCACTGGGCTTCAGCATCAATTGCTGCTTTAACTGAAAGCGGCATTATCTCAGGGTACGAAGATGGCACATTTAAACCAAACAAAGAAATCAGCCGTGCAGAAATTATTTCCATTATTTCTAAAATCATTGATCTTAAAGCTGTAAACACAGCTTCAGTGCCTGCTTTCACAGATATTGATGGAGCTTGGAACAAAGAGCAAATCAAGCAAGCAGCAGCGGCAGGAATTATTAACGGAGCGGGTAATGGACAATTTGCGCCAAACAAACCATCATCCCGCGCTGAAGCATTAACGATTATTTTACACACGCTTCAAACCAATGCGGACCTAAAAGCAATATTGGAAGCTTTAAAATAATAAATGCATAGTGCTTTCATACAAAAAGCCTGCCGTATGGCAGGCTCAGGCTGTCGAGAAAGTCTCGACAGCTCTTTTTATGTTGAGTTAATTTAATTCGACACAGATCTCGTTAAATTACTGACTGAAAGAATGATAAAGAATTGCTTTGTTTTATGGAAAATTATTCTCTTTTTCATTGGCTTTCCATAGCTGCAGACCAATCATATTTACATCAATAAAATCACTTTGCGCAATTCTTTGAACGCATCAAAGGACCCCTAAAATTTATAGGAACCTCATCAACTAAAAAGATTAACATTTGATGGGTTTTCTGTCGATAGAATAGGAGGGTATTATATAATAATTTGGAGGAATGTATCATGGATAAAAGTCCTAAATCATTTGTAGCTGCATTACTATTTTGTTTTTTCTTGGGAGGATTTTCCATACATCGGTTTTATGTCGGGAAAATAGGCACAGCTATCTTACAAATTATCACTTTAGGTGGATTGGGAATTTGGTTGCTGATTGACCTAATTATGATTATTGTAGGAAAGTTTACGGATAGTGAAGGCAGAAGAATCTCGGCATAATTTAATTACATAAAAAACTAGAGGGCTCCACCTGTTAAGGTAGAGCCTTTTTTTTCACTCAGTCGTTTGGGTGAAATTGAATATAAGAGGTATCCATTCCCCTCGTCTCCGCCATCATTAACACCATCCGCATGAGGATGGTTTTTTTTACATACATAAATAAAACATCGCAGCTGTATTTTGTTAATTTTGATATGAGCTTCGCAATTCATAACTGCAAATTCTTTCTMCCTATTCACTTTACTCAAATGCGATGCGGCCATAATATATGTATTGGAGTTTCAATTGCAAGCTAAGCGGGGATGCTAACGCTATTGAAATTATCGTAAAATAGTGGTTAGTGATACCATAGAAGTAGATTGGAAATAAAGAGGACGCGATTTTAATRTGGGTAAAGACAGGAGATGATCGATTGAACGCTTCTTATTGGTTAACGAATGTAAGATTAGAACAGGGTTATGATATGGAAGATGGACAGGTCTCTGGTACGAAAACGAAAATTTGTCATTTACGAATTGAAAACGGTATTATTGCTGAAATTATAGGAACAGAACGGGATATTCAAAGTGAAACTGTTAAATATGATTGTAAAGAGTTATTGATGCTGCCTTCGTTCGAAGAGGCTCATATTCATTTGGATAAAACGTATTTCGATGGACCGTGGAAAGCGGTAAAGCCTGTATCAAGCATCTTCGAGAGGATTGAGGAAGAGAAAGTATTATTGCCTAAGCTCCTTCCAACGGCAAGACAACAAGCCGAAAGCATCTTAACTCTTATACAGGGATATGGGGCTACTCATGTTCGTACCCATTGTAATATCGAGCCTACCAGTGGACTGCAACGGTTAGAGGCGACTAAGCAGGCGCTAGATACATTTTCAGGTAAAATTTCATCGGAAATTGTCGCTTTCCCTCAGCATGGGCTTCTGCTATCGGATTCTGTTCAACTCGTAAAGCAATCTTTGGCAGAGGGAGCAACTCATGTTGGTGGAGTAGATCCATTCTCAGTGGATGGAAATATAGAGAAGTCACTGCAGACCATTGTAGAATTAGCGGTTTTGAATAATGCTGGTATCGATATTCACTTACATGATAGGAACGAAGCGGGCAAGCAAGCTCTGATGCGTTTAGTTGATCTGACCGAAGAGGCTGGTTTGCAAGGAAAAGTAACGGTTAGTCATGCGTTCTGGTTTGCAGGTGCGCAGCCACAAGAGGCGGAGGAAGTTGCTAAACGGATGGGATCGCTTGGCATGTCCGTTGCTTCGACGGTTCCGATTGGCAAGATGACGATGCCGCTCCCGATGTTAACTAAAAATGGAGTAGCGGTAAAATTGGCAACGGATAGCCTTACAGATCACTGGTCTCCCTTCGGGAATGGAGATCAATTAGATAAAGCAGGGCGATTCGCAGAATTGTATGGGTATAACGATGAATTATCACTATCTCAAGCCATCAGTTTCATTACTGGGGGGATAACGCCACTTGATTCAAAAGGTCAGCAGGTGTGGCCTAAGATCGGAGACGACGCGAGTTTTGTACTGTTGCACGCAAGCTGCACGGCTGAAGCGGTAGCGCGAAGAGCGGCGCGTCAAGCGGTATGGTACCAAGGGCGGCTTGTGAGTGGATCGTTGTAGGCATATTGTAGAGATATACGACGGCGAATTGTGATTTGCAAAATCGCAGTTTACCTCCACCATGCAAACCCACAACCTCAGCAGGTTGTGGGTTTTTGCTTTTTCTCAGATCGCTATGTGTCTGTGCAACACAGCGCTCTCCCTACAAGGAAGGATAAACCTGTAAAACAGCGAATATTGATTCATACTTGTTGTGAGGTGATGGAGGTGGACGGTAATCGCTCTATGAAGTCTACAAGTAGGAAAATAAGCTTCGTGTCTATGCTGCGCAATCGGTTTGTTTTCACCTCTCTTCGCAAACGAATCATGGTGTTTCTGACCGTTGGATTTGTAGGATATGCCATCCTAATGGCGTCTGTTTCCTATAATGCGATCTACACGATGCAGCGCGATAAAATCAAGACCTCTATGGCTTTTGATCTATACCAGCAAACGACAAAGTTGAATCAGATGTACAGTAACTTGCTTCAGGTTACACAGCAGATGACGCCGGAAGGTACGGTGGGCAACCTGATGGAGACGTATATCTCCACCGCGGACACGTATAGTCAGCGTCTTCTCTCTCGCGATATCGCCTACAACATTGGATTAATTACTTTTTCGAATCCGGCTATGGAGCTGGTGATGTATTATAATCCCGCAAGCGGAAATGCTTCTTATTCGAATTTGCCGCTGCGCGGTGACTTTACGCTGCAATCTTTGCCGAGTGTCGCCGGTACCGGGGAGCTGAAATACCAGTCCCCGCATAAATCCCTATGCCGATTCAGCGATGATTTGGTTATGTCGGTGACAAGAGAGGTTGAATTTTCAGACGGAACGAAATTAGTTGTTTATGTGGAAGCAAAGTCGGATATCTCCACCGTTATGAATTCGCTTACAGAAAGTTTGAGTATGCCCTATATGCTTGTTTTCACTGATACGGCGGGCTTGGTGACTTATAGCAGCAATTCAACTGCTTTTAGTGCTGGCCAGCGTCTCAGTCTAAGCGGGCAATCGGGAGTGACGGGCGGGTATGTATGGAACCGAATGACAGGTGACTATGGCTACGGCATCACGTTGCTGCTTCCTGTCTCCTTCTACAATCACGAGCTCTATACGTGGAAAAATCATATGTACTGGATTCTCGCTATTGCTCTTCTAATGATGTTTATGCTCACACTATTATTGCGGAGGATCATTAACAAGCCATTTCGACTAATCGAGAAGGAAATGAGGACGTTTGGCAAGGGATATATGGGTACCAGCCAATATCATACGGGGATCGATGAATTCGACCGGCTACTCGATCAATTTAATATTATGAAGCGTCAAATTCAGCAGCTGATTATGGATGTGGAGCAAAAGGAAAAGCGCCGTCATCAGCTGGAGATAGAGAAGCTAGCCTACCAAATCAACCCGCATTTTCTGATGAATACGCTCAATTCGGTACGGTGGCTGGCGGTTATGCATAAGCAGGCGGAGATTGAGAAGTTTGTTTCCTCGTTAATTTTTTTGCTGAACTATAACTTGGGTAAATCAGAGGATACGGCTACCTTCAGGTCGGAAATAGAGGTCATGCGAACCTATCTGGAACTGCAGCAGATGAGGCATGATTTTGAGGTGAAGCTGGATATTGCGGAAGGGGTTTATCTCGATAGTCCTGTCGCGAGGTTCATTCTGCAGCCCATTGTGGAAAATGCCGTCTGTCATGGCCTTGACGATAACGGCAAGCTGGAGATCAACATCTCGGCTGATGAAAAGGCGCAGATGGTGCGCATTATAATCCGTGATGATGGCAAAGGGCTGAGTCTTGAGACGCTTGCTTTGCTGCAGCGCGACACGCCGGATCAGCAGCAGACGGGTTGGGGAATTGGACTTCGTTATGTCAGGTCTATGCTGGAATCATCTTATGGCTATAAAGCTCGTATGAGTATAGAAAGCACTCCAAATCAAGGCACAACGGTTACTTTAACCCTTCCTTTTCTCCATCATAGAAAGGAGAGAGCGATTTGATTCGTGTATTAATTGTTGATGATGACAAGCTAGCGCGCAAAGGTTTGATTTCGATTATGCCTTGGTCCAATCACGATATGGTTGTTGTTGGAGAAGCGGCGAACGGCGCGAAGGCGCTGGAGTTTATGGAAAGTTATGAGGTGGACCTCATATTCGTAGATCTCTCGATGCCTGTCATGTCAGGTATGGAGCTGCTTCAAGTCACACGGCAAAGATTTCCGGAGCTGCGTTCTGTTATTTTATCTTTTCACGAGGAGTTTGAGATTGTGCAAACGGCTTATCGCATGGGTGTGCTCGATTATATTTCCAAGGTGCGCCTGGAATCAGAGGATGATGAGCAAATATTGAAACGAATCCAGCAGAAAATGACAGGAGAAATGATACCTCTTTCTGCCAAGACTCCTGCGCAACCAGCGCCTACGCATGGCCCTGAGCAAAACCTGGAGGAAGAAGAGTGGTGCAGGCTGGAGCAGGAGTGGCGCTCACACTACTGGCTCTATAATGAATCGGTTTTTCAGCGGTTATGTAAACAGACCATAGAAGCTAAGGTTTCTTTTCGCCGTCTGGAAGGGTTATTTATGCGTGTGCTGTCTCAAATTGAGCCCGTTATTCTACTCGCTGCAGAGCTCCGGTCTGATGCAGATGACGTCCGGTCTGCGGTTGAATGGATGCGCGATTACAGGAAACGTGTTTATGCGCAGGTTGCTTCATCCTCCGATTTTACCAATACGACAACCAGCATCCTAAAGGCTGTGTTATTCATTTGCGAGAAGGCTTCAAATACGCTGCATGCCGAGGACGTCGCTGATCATGTGCACATGAGCCGAAGTTATTTTAGTCAATGCTTTAAGAAGCTGACGGGTTCAACGTTTAATGAATACTTAAGACAAGAGCGGATAAGAGCGGCAGAGCGTCTGCTGTGCGAAACCAATCAGTCGATTGCCTGGGTTGCTCATGCCGTAGGCTATAACGACTCCAAATATTTCTCCCAGCTGTTCCATGAACAGACCCGTCTTTTACCCTCCGAATTTCGGGCCCAGTTCCACAAGGGGGAGGAATGACTACAACGGATCGAACAAATATCTACCTTGGCCTTGTACCTGGCGCAAAACACGGCACATCTGTCTGACTTTTTTTCCTAACTTCCAATGTACAATGAGAAGGCAAGAAACTAAGCAGTTGCTTACGAAGTAAGAATTGCTTGGCCATTCTTTTGAGGAGGGATTAGATGAAAAAGAATATGGCATTGATGCTTTCCGTCGTATTACTTGCTCTAAGTTTGACAGCATGTTCTTCTTCCAACAATTCATCGAATAATTTGAAAGCGTCTTCAAATCCAGACTCAAACGCTGCAAGCCCAGCACTATCGGGAGATGACCTGGCCTTCTCCAAATTTCCGAACCCTGTTGATGTCCACATCGGCATGGTGGTGGATCCGACAGACAAAACGCTGCCGGAAGGCGACAGTGTAAGCAACAACCAGTACACGCGCTATCTTAAGGAAAAGTACAACATCAATGTAATTGTGGATTGGACTGCGGCCACCGGCAACGATTTTAAGCAGAAGGTCAGCTTGACGATCGCATCGGGTAAGCTGCCGGACGGTATGGTCGTCGACGACCGCTCCTTCATGACCAAAGCGGCTAGCTCGGGACTGTTGTATGATATCACCGACATCTTCCAGCAATATCAGTCTTCACAGGTGAAGGATATTATGGCAAGCACTGATGGCCGTGCATTGGAAAATGCCAGCTACAAGGGCAAGATGGTTTCGCTCCCGAACATTACGGTGGATACCGACGGCGTTCATGTCTTATGGATTCGCAAGGACTGGCTTGATAAGCTGCAGCTGCCGGTGCCGAAGACGGTGTCCGATGTCGAAAAAACGGCAAAAGCGTTTGTTGATAGCAAGCTTGGCGGGGACAAAATGATTGGTATTGCCGGTCCTTCCAAAAATACGTTCCCTTATTCTACCTTCCTCGTCTCCTCTAACAATATGGGAGGATTCGATCCGATTTTTGGCGCGATGGATGCGTATCCGGGTTACTGGCTTGACAATGGTGACGGATCGGTAACATACGGAACGACGACGGACAATACGAAAAAAACGTTGGCTTTGCTGGCTGACTGGTACAAAAAAGGGCTTATTGATCCTGAAGTAGGTACCCGTGACAACGTAGGGGATCCGATTAATGCCAATCAGGCGGGGATTTTCTTCGGTCCATGGTGGAATGGCGGCTATGGCAACGGGGACTCCTTCAAAAACGATCCGACGGCTAACTGGCAGGCCTATCCGGTCTATTCTGACGATAACAAATGGAATGTGCATATGAAAACGACGGGCAGCACCTACACTGTTATTAGCAAAAATGCCAAACCGGATGTCGTCAAAGCCATTATGATCATGAATAATGCGCTTGTACGTGATGAAGCGACCTTTGATTTGTCGGTTAATGTGGCTTGGTATCCGCTTCGCAACGTTATGGCCGCGGCCAATGAGACGGAATATGAGTATGCAGAGCTTCTGAAAGTACTGAAAGGCGAGACCAATCCAGAGGATTATAATAAGCCGAACAGCTTGTACAAGCTGATGTATGCGGATGCGAAAAAGGTAAAAGACGTCATTAAGCCTCCGTACGACGATCTAAATGTCAGCAATTTCAGTACAGCTAACTTCGGAGATTTCCAGCGCTTGTACTCCATCATGATTGGTGATCGTCCGTTCACAACAATTCCAATTGATAAAAAGATCTTTAGCGTTACCTATAACCAAACTTCAACGATGGAAACGAAATGGGCTAACCTGAAGAAGATGGAGGATGAGACCGTTATGAAAATCATCCTTGGCCAAGCGTCCATCGACTCTTTCGATAAATTCGTGAAGGACTGGAAGTCTCAAGGCGGAGATGAGATCACAGCGGAAGTCGCCGAGCTCTTGAAGAAGTAACCGAGCATACTCTTGCAGAAGGCGCTGTCGGTTTTAAGTGCCTTTTGCAAGCTTTGTTATCCTGATAGGGAGACGGGAGGCTAGCCTTAGTGAGAAAATTAGGCCATCAGAAACACTATTATTTGATGCTGTTGCCGGGTATGGTCTGGCTTGTGATGTTCAGTATTGTGCCTATGTTTGGAATTCTGATGGCCTTTCAGGATTTCAATCCGGGAGCGGGGCTGCTTAAATCCGAGTGGGTGGGGCTCGAAAACTTCAAGTATATGTTTCAGCTTAATGACAGCAAGACGGTTATTGTTAATACCTTTATCATCGCAATCGGCAAAATCGTGCTTAATCTGCTCATTCCGCTCATCTTTGCCATATTGCTGAACGAGCTTCGCAGCATGCGCTACAAAAAGCTGGTGCAGACTGTCGTTTACCTGCCGCACTTTCTATCGTGGGTTATTATGTCAACGATTGTAATCGGAATTTTTGGCTATTATGGCGTTGTTAATACGGTTTTTGGAATGTTCGGCTTCGATCCTAAACTATTTATGGCGGATGCGGGGATATTCCGGCAGCTCATCATCGGTACTGATGTGTGGAAGGAATTTGGCTTTAACGCAATTATATATCTTGCGGCGTTAACAGGCATTAATCTCAATCTATATGAGGCGGCCGCCATTGACGGTGCCAATCGCTGGCAGTTGATTAGGCACGTCACGCTGCCTGCACTGTCAACCACGGTTGTCTTGCTGGGCGTCTTAAGTCTAGGCAACGTGCTGAACGCCGGATTCGATCAAGTGTATAACCTTTATAACCCGCTTGTGTATTCAACTGGAGATATTTTGGATACATGGGTGTACCGACTGGGTTTGCAAAATCTTCAATTCTCGCTCGCGACGGCGGCAGGTTTGTTCAAGTCGGTCATTAGCTTTGTGCTGATATTCATATCCTATCGTCTGGCGTATCGCTATGCCGATTACACGGTATTCTGAGGGAGGGCGCTGCATTGGTCAGAAATACAACGTTAGGCTCACGGACGTTTGAAATTGCCAATATCGTCGTCCTCGGCCTTTTGCTTATTAGCTGTATTTACCCGCTTTGGTACACCTTCTGTGTATCGATTTCCGAAAAATCCGCTGCTAATGCAGGCTTGGTTACGCTTTATCCCATTGGCTTCTCCTTGACGCCGTATAAGGAAATTATTAATGACGCCCTCTTCTTTAACGCGTTCTGGATTTCCATTCAGCGCACCGTGCTCGGTACAGGTTTTGCCTTGCTGATGACGGTATTAATGGCTTACCCACTGGCAAGGCCTAAGAGGGATTTTAAAATGCGCAATACCTTTATGTGGATTCTTGTCTTTTGCATGCTGTTTAACGGGGGCTTGATTCCGTGGTATCTCACTATTCAAAACTATCATTTGATCGATTCGATTTGGGCGTTAGTACTTGGCGGAGGAGTGCCGGTATTCGACGTGATCCTGATTATGAACTTCTTCCGCAATTTGCCGAAGGAGCTGAATGAGGCGGCGGTAGTCGACGGTGCTGGTCCTTGGTCAGTGCTGTTTCGGGTATATATTCCATGCTCCTTTCCTGTACTTGCTGCAGTAGCGTTATTCCTTAGCGTTTATCATTGGAACGAGTTTTTTAATGGGTTAGTGCTAATGAACACTGCGGCTAAATATCCGCTTCAAACCTATATCCAGCAGCTGGTCGTAAACATTCCAGTTGGCACCAATCTGACTCCTGAACAATATAAGAAGCTGTCCGAGCTGTCTAATCGAACGCTAAATGCGGCCAAGGTTTTTATAGCTATGGTACCAATGCTGATCGTATATCCTTTCCTGCAAAAGTACTTTGTTTCCGGTATTATGCTGGGCGCGGTAAAAGAGTAAGGCTGTGCCTGTGAGGAGGACGTGCCACTGGTCATTCCACTCATCAAACAGTTTTAGCAGCACACTTCGGCGAATTATGGCTTTGCACAGTCATGGCTCGCCACCATTACCATGAAAAAATCCGACCTCGTGAGGTCGGATTTTTTGATTTTTCTGTTCATGCTAGTAGGGTAAATCTGTTATTATAAGCTCTGCTTGCGCAGCTTGAGCACGTGAAACCCGACGACCAAAAGCCACCCAAGGTAGGATACGATTAAGATTCGTCCGAATAAACCTGCAAGTACGTCAGGAGTGAACTGTCCATCTTGCGGAATTTGAATTATAAATAGCGCCATTAAAACAAACATAATTCCGCTGGTGGTTAACAGTCGTCCGCGAATGGGTCTCCAAGCTTCATTGCGTGCCAATGCAAAGCTGATCAAGAGGGCGGCGACAGGCGAATAGTCGAGCGTGGCGCCAATGGCATGTATTTTACCGCTGAACGTTGCAGCATCCGGACTCACCGATATAGGGTCGGTCACAAAAATGCCTGCTATTAAGATACCTGAGACACTTAGTCCAAGGATAACGAGCCCGATATACCCCAAGACGCTACGAATTTGTGAGAAGATTGCAATTCCGGCGCTTATAATACTTGCAGCGAGCAATATAAATGCAAAATGCATCATCCAGCCGAAGTTACCTAATGCATACTCGCTGATAAAACGCCAAGTCGGATCGAATTCAGGCTCTAAGAGGTGTAGACAACCCAAGATCAAGATGAAGAGTGATCCAGAGACGATAGACAATCGTGCGGCATTAGATGACATCGAGGAAATAGGTTTTGCAATCAATAGTGGTTTAGCTGATTTCGTATTCTCTAATGGCAATAATCTCGTCATTTTTCTTCTCGGACGATGTCATAATCGACAATCGTCTTCACTAGAATGCTCGGAGCCATCACGACTGCCGAATGATCCTGTCCGGGCAGCGTTTGGGATTCAACAAAAGGCAGCAGTTCGGTAAGTGCTTTGGCTGACTCGTGAAAGAGCGGCTCGCTGTTCTCTCCTGTCATAATTAACGTGGGAACATTTACTTTCCATCGGTCGGTTGGAAGCGGTTTGCCGGCTTGCGTGTCACCCATAATCATGCCATCGTAGGCAATTGTGTGAGACATGCTTTCCATCGCCTGCCAAGAAGGATCGGCTTTCATGTAGCCAATATATTCTTCCGGAATACCGAGAGCCTCCGACATGAAGTATTCGACCGCTTCGCTGCGTCTGCCTGCTTGGTTTAGCGTGTTCAAATGGTGAACATATTCTGTAGGCAAGGGTTTACGGCTGTCATTAATAATGAACGGCGGTTCGTAAAGATACAGCTTCGACACCAGTTCTCCTAATCGACTCGCTGCTTCAAGGGCTAACACAGCGCCGGACGAGCTTCCAAACAGGCAAGCATTGCCGCCGGCCTTATGGATTAGAGCCTCAATATCCTCGATTTCACGTTGGACGGAATAAGGCGCGACATCAGAGCTTTGACCGCGGCCACGGCGATCATAGTTGTAAACGGTGTAATGAGTTGCAAGCAGCTGGGCAAGCTGGGCTGCATCGCTATGGTCGGCAACGGCCGATGATATTAGGATAACGGCAGGTCCATTTCCTAGCTTTTCATATGCGATCTTTGTTCCATCCTTTGAAGTAACTGTATCCATAATTCCTCCCGTCGACGTTTCTAAGTATTCTTCAAGTCGGTCAAATGCATCATTGAAGCCTTCAATCATACCCATTGCTTCGGCATTTTCCAATTCCTCGGCACTTGCGAATCGTGTGACGATACTAAGCTTTGTGCCATTTGTTGTTTGCTCGAATTGAACAGTCGTTAGCATCTCGCTGTTCTCTACGACATTCCAGTCTTTGTCGGTAAACGAGTCGGTATATACTAGTGTAAAGGGTTCAGTAACCTCTTGATAAACAGCTTTGCAGAAAGCCTCTTCCCCGATAATGTCATCTGATTTGAGGCTATAACGCCAAATACCGCCGGGTCTTACATCCATTTCAAAGACGGTGGTTGTCCATAATTTAGGGCCCCACCAACGCGTAATATGTTCCGGTTTTGTCCAACCTTCCCAAGCAAGCTTGGGAGGCAATGCTAATATCCGTTCGATGGTAAGCTCACGAAGTTCCCGGTTTTTATGGATTTTTGTTTTTGATCGCATCTTCATTCATCCTTTTTAGATCATTTTCTAGTGCGTCAAATCGATTATTCCAAATGGCTTGGTGATTTCGAACATTGCTGCGATAACGCTTGAGATAAAAGGCTAGCATTAATCCTCCTTTTTTTTGTAGTCGAGCATATAATCCTCAAAATGATCGAGACGCTCTTCCCAAAGGATACTAAATGAGTCAAACCACGCATCCAGATCCTGAAAGGGCTTTGCTTCGAGGCTATATATTCGCTGTTGTGCCTTGTTGCGGGAGCGCACCAACCCAGCCTCGCTCAAAATTCGTAGATGGCGAGACACTTGCGGTTGACCGATATTGAGCGCTTGGACGATCTCGCTCACCGATCGTGGTGCTTTTTTTAATAACTCAACAATGTTAAAGCGGTTCGGCTCGGCGAGTGTAAGTAATGTTAATTGCATAGTGTTTGTGTTCATGCATTCAATATATACTTAAGTGTATATACGTGTCAACGTATATAATAAATTTAAAAACTCATACATTGGTTGGTAAGTCGTAATACATGTCGAATAATTCAATCTACCGTTACACTATTGGAGATTTATATTGGAGGAGATAGCATTTTAACTGGAAGGATATTGAAGTCGCCAAAGCGAATTATTTAACGTTGCATGTTTTGAATCGGGGTTTAAAAACAAGAGATATACTCGTGGCTGGTGATATGAGTTTGCACCGCCTATCCCATCTGCGATTTTAAAATAGGGGGTCGTTTGAACTAACGGATAGGTTAGCGGAGCAAATCGTAGTGCATTATTTCGTGGTAATTGTTTAAAGTGAGGTGTCTAAACAATGGAACTGGTAAATAAAATTGAAGTCGTAACGATGAAGAGTGAGTATTGTAAAGTTGAACATCACACTATTGTCATTGATGGTACTCCTCTGGATTTATTGCTTCATAATTACTATCCTTCAAATAACCTTCTAGGCATGGTCCCAACAATTATTGAATGGGTCTACAATTTGAAAGAGAAAGAATGTATTAAAGAAAGGTTCAATTCAGTAAGCAAAGAGGTTGTTTTACCAGTACTAATGTGCCCAGATGATTGCGATTTAACGTGTACAGTAATTGTTGCAAATGTAATTAAAGCGGATGGGTACATTATCTGGAAGAAACTTGGTATTGATATGAGTACAAGGGAGGATATGCTTCAGGGATGCGAAGGAATTGGTTCAAAAGTTAATTGGCTTGATGAGATCCCTATTATGACTTTTGAGGAAGCGCAATATAGCTCTCATCTCAGAAAAATTTACGACTAAGCTAACAGGCAGAATAATCTAACTATCTGACGAAAATATAGAAAAAGAGATCGTTTCTAAGGGGATTAGTATGTGCGAACAGAAGAAATGACGGTCAAGAAACTAGTATTAGTGGTAGTTGTCCTTAACATAATCGTGGGCATACTGAGTGGATGTGGCGATAGACCCAATCCCCCTGAGAATATACAGAAGGCAGGAAAGCAAGTGGATATTTACGTTGATGGGAATGAAATTCTTATTACTAACAAACCTTTTATAGAGGGACGAAGATTGTATCTTCCTCTTGATTCGGTACTTACTGCCATGGGTTGGACTTATAATCACGAAAAAGATGGATCATTAGCTATCTCTTACAAAACATTAAATGGAAGTGGTACGACCTATATGCATGATGAGTGGGAAGATACGCTTCGACTAGTTGATGGGCATATTTATATTCACTCCAAACGATTAAGTGGTTTAACAGATTCAGAAATCGTTTTTAATGCTGGGACAGGTAAAGTTATGATTACAACATCTCCAAACCCTGGCGAGGTCACAGATGAAGACAGGGAGGAATTGCTCGCATGGCAAGCGAAGCAAGAAACTGTAGCAGAGAATACAATGAGTGCAGAAGAAAGTGAGCAGATCAATTACGGAAAATATTCTGATCTGGATATATTCAGCGACCTGTACTCCTTAGATAAGGAACTTGAAGAAGAAGGACTATCGTTATGGGACGAGCTCGGCTTTTACGGCGGTTATTACCAGAGCGAGTATGGGAATACTCCTTGGGATATCATTTCGTTTGGGTGGACGGGTGGAGATGGCGAACACTACGGCTTCTTAACGGAATTCGGATCTGTTCCGGATTTAAATAATGCCCCTATTGTAAGAGTTTCCCCAATGGGTGGGGATGAAGCTGGAGAAGTCATTGCCAACAATATTAGGGAGTTTTTGAGCGTAATTGCTATTGACAGTACTTTTATATATATGTCGTTTGAAAGTGATGAGGCCTACCAAAACTACTTACAAGAGGAAGAGGAAGCGCAATATGAATGGGCACCAACCGAGGAAGATCAAGAAAATCGCCGTAAGGTCATGTCCAGACTGGTAGATGCGCTAAACCTACCAAAAATCGATCATCCATATACATACCTTGATCGAGTGAAAGCAGCGAGGGAAAAACGAATCGTTGTCGCTACTCCTGATGGACTAGGGGTAACCAATGTACATCCTGGGGATGAAGGTCGGCAACACGAAACACTTCTGGTGGATGATGATTTGGAAGCTGAAGAATTGCAGGGTTATTTAAAGCGGGCTACCTATGCTGGCAAACTAGCATTGATACGTACATTTAACGCAATGGGCTTTCATAGCGAGGAAGTCGAAAAAGTAATGGTAGAAGAAATGACCAGACTGGGACTAACCGATGAGATTGCCAGAATGAACGCATCAGCTTGGTAGATGTTACAGTGTCATAGAATTAACGGGACACAATAGTTCAATAAAAAAATAGAAGCAGCCGATTGTAATGATCGGCTGCTTCATTACGCTATGCAGTTACTTGAAACACAAAACAAGAAAATGGTCTATTTATGATGAATACCTTCATATCTAAGTTAGTGAAAAAATAAACTGTAAGTTACACGGAGGGAATTATGAAAAATAATGTTGAAATATTTCTGGAACATATCGAAGCAACATTCGGAGATGAATATCAAATAAAAAGGATAAATTCAATTGGTGATGGTAATCCAATACACTTATTTATATATAACGACTTACCAGAAGAAGGTATGATGACATTTATTACCTACGGGCTTTCGGAAGCAGACCATTCAGAATGGGTAGGGGGAAAGCCTGAATTAATATTGAGTTTAGAGACAAACGACCCTTCATGGGGATTTGCTATAGCTCACTTAGTTGCAGAGAGAAGAGGTATTAAGAGATTTTCATTTGGCGATTTATTTATATTTGATGAACCAGTAAGCGAAGAATCTGATATGGTTGGATTTTTTGCGTTTGCACCTTCAATAATAGACAATGTAACCTCAAGAATTGAAACAACTGACAAGCCTATATTTTTAACTGGGATGTACCCGATTTACCGAGAAGAGATTGAATTGTATAACGAAGTAGGTTTACAGGAATTTTGGTTTACTGAAGGATTCGATTTATACAATGTTAAGAGAAAGAACTTAGCCTTTAAATGATTTTTTTATTACGAGGGTGGGTAAAGTTAGTTGAATAGAACATATTAATGAGCAGGCGCTGCGGAACCTGCTCTCATTTTATATGAAGCTTACTAGCAGACTAATTAAAAGAACTGAAATAAGTTACTACGAAATGGGTTGATTCTGATATACCAATTTGTTATGAGGGGTAAACAGGGTTGTTTCATACAAATCTCTTTAGATGAAGTATTCGGGTTTCCGAATATGACAAGCCCTTTTGGTGGTTATGATGTAAAGGGAATCGCAGAAATTAAGAGCGGAAACTATTACGTAAAGGGTGAGTTATGGTTTACAACTGGTGAAACATATGAGTTCTACAATCAGTTGGTTAAATGTTGGGCGGAGTTAAAGGGATTGGCAACATTTTGTTCTACTGAAGCAAACCTAGAGCTCAAAGTTAAATTTATTAATAGAAGGCAAATCTCAATAGTAGGTTATTTCAAGGAATTTGCACATCAAGATAATGAGATGAAATTTGAAATCGAAAGCGAGCAAATTTTTTTCGGAGAGACGGTCGAAGGACTAGAAGAAATAGTGAATCATCATGGTGGTTTAAAAGGGATACAACATGAATGTTGAACCGAGTGGCAATAGTGATTAAGTATGAAATATGATGACGTATTGATAAATCAGCGGAAACAAAAGCTTGAAATTGTATTCGTTCGTAACATTTCACTTGCATTTTCGTCTAAAGGTTATACTGAATAGGGGTGAAAATGTTGAAAAAGTTAGTATTAGGAGTAGCCTTAGCAATTTTCGTATGTGTATTTGCTGGTTGCAGTTCCTCGTCAGACGACAAAAAGGGGAATTACATTATTGCAAAGGAAGAGCAAAAAATCTTAGTAGCGAAGGACATCTCTTGGAAAGATGCAGAAAGTATGGACTTTGAAACATTTAAAAAGAATGATATTGAATTAATAAATTATATTGTTGAGGATACTCTGCTCTACAACGAGCTGGCGATAGGTGAATCAGTTAATGTAACTCCCAAAACGAATGATAATGGTGAATATGTTGTAATGCAATCTTATCCCCCACAAATTATAGCTGGTAAAATAGAAAGGCAGAACACTAGGCAGATTATAGGTCATTAAGTTTTTGCTATCTGTAGGATAAAATACAGGTAGAAATCTTTTATAATTATTTAGTAAATTGAAAATAGGCATTCTCGTTGGTAATATAGGCAAATAAGCATGCGATAGGAGTGAATGGTGTCGTGATTATTGTTGTTCTTAATCAGTTGAAAAAATAACTGAATATATGAGGTTTGGCTTAATTGGAGGTGATCGCAGTTATGATCTGCATACCTGCTATTTGGCTGAACTCGTACATTAAGAACAATAGCAATATCATACGCCCTTACTCTAACGCGACTTATGTGCGCGGTAATTGTATTCTTATATCAGGTATAATGAAATTCATTCCTGTGAATAGGGATCGCTTAGGAGATTAGAGGCTGCAGATGAAGCTATGTTCATCTGTGGTCTTTTTGTCGTTCTCGGATGTCTTGTGGAGAGGTATCAAACGGCAGTAATTCGTGTTTTCATTCTATTATTTTGAGAATTTACAAGGAGGTATGGAGTATGCAATTAAACAATTGGTCTATGGATACCATTAGTTATGATTTATCGAAGGAATATTCTATTCGGAAGGCGGAGCCAGAAGAATGGGGATTGTATTGTTCTGTATATTATAATATGCAATATAATGGTTTTTTTAGAGAAGAAAGCTATGCAGCATCGCGAAGAAATTCATTTTGGATTTATAAGGGAGAGAATAAAATCGGTGGTGTAAGAATGGCGCCCAACGTAATCTACCATTTGTTTTTTATTCCTCCTTTTAATGATGCATTCAAGATATTGAAGCTGCTTAAAAAAATAGTAATGCATTGGTCTGACAGAACGCAGCCAATTAAGACTTTTGAGGTTCTTCCAGATCAAGTTCAATTATTTGCGAGGGCAGGCTTCTGGGCGGATGAATTCAGATGCCGTTGGATGCAGCGTCCTACAGATCATTTCGAAGTGATCTGGGATGATAATCTAATTATTAAAAGTCCCCAAATTGAAGAAAACGAGATGGGAGCTAAGCGATTCATCAATGAAGATGACATTGCTCATTGTGACTATGAAAGCTTTAAAGGCGGATTTGAAGCAGTAAGGAGAAAAAAGTTTTCTTTAGAAGATTTTATTCCAAATGAAGATCCTAATTATTCGAATGACATATTAGTTCAGGCTTCAACACTAATCTATGATAAGAACTCTGGTCAGCTCATTGCCAATTGTCGTCTTTGTCTACAAGATAACATGGCAGCAGTATATAGTATCGGTGTAATACCTGCTCATAGAGGAAGAGGGCTGGCTACACTTATGCTGCAAAGAGCGCTGAGTATGCTGAAAAATAAATATTCAATTCTACGATTGTATGTGATGGAAGGTAATGATGCAGAATCTGTTTATTTTAATCTCGGGTTCGTGCCCGGAGTACAGGAGATACAAAATATGTATATACCTGCGCAACCATAGCGGGGTGACCGTTTGATTGTTTCGATTTTTCTGATTTTTTAAAGTAAATACTTGAAATGTATGGTATGGTATTTTGTGGTGAATGTCATACCATAGGGGCTGTGTAAGAATGATAGGGGATACGACGGAAAAAGAGCGGACAATATTTGATCATGCTGGAAATACAATTAAGACAGAAGATCGAGAGATTCGTATTCTTGCCAAGTATGAGGAGCCATTGGTTGTCGTACTAGGAAATGTGCTTAGCGATGAGGAATGCGATGAGCTAATTAGACATTCTAGGGAACAATTGCAGCGTTCAAAAATAAGTGGAGATCGTGCAGAGAACCAAATTAGAACGAGCAGTGGAGTATTTTGTGAGGAGAATGAGACGATTACAAAAATCGAAAAAAGATTCTCTCAAATTATGAATATTCCCATTGAGCATGGCGACGGCTTGCAAGTTTTGCTATATACCCCTGGCCAAGAGTATCAGCCACATTATGATTTTTTCGCAGAAACAAATCGAGCAAGTGCTAACAATCGAATTAGTACGCTTATAATGTATTTGAATGATGTGGAGGAAGGCGGAGAAACGGCGTTCCCTCTGCTTAATATTTCAGTTTTTCCTAACAAAGGCATGGCTGTTTACTTTGAATATTTTTATAACAATAATGAAATAAATGATTTCACCTTGCATGCAGGTACACCGGTGATTAAAGGTGAAAAGTGGGTCGCGACGATGTGGATGAGAAGACAGGCGCTGCGCATTTCATAAAGAGTGATTTGGAAGCAATGAATATAAGGAATCATACTACTCACAGCAATCAAATCATTGCGCTGAGGCGAATTGTCGTTGTACTTTGGCGCAGTTCGCTTCCACAATGTGAAACCCCGACCATAAGAGGTCGGGGTTTTTGCTTTTTCACTTATTAAGCAGCCATTTTAATTTTTAATGAATAGGTTGATTACATCACTTAATACCCTCGTAAGTCACTTTAAACAGGTATTACAGCTTCAGCTTTCTAATGCCTCTAGGCAGCAGATCATTGTGGGTTCGGGCAAAAAGAATTTAACTTTCTCCTACTTATAAATCCAATAACAAAGAGACCTTCAGGCATCTCTTTTTTCCATTTATAAATTCAAACGGATAAATTAGTAAGATTTAGGAGCTTGTTCGGTTATTCTCTGATAAAATTAAGCATAAGGAGTTTAATATCTATATTTTAACGATGTAGCTGTGTTGATAACGATGCTTCTTAAAAAGTTGAATTGGAGTAAGTTACTGTAATAGCAGGGGAAGTGTGAACGTTGGATAACGGGAGATTTTTGAAGCTGTTTGGGCTTATTGGCGGTGTTGCGATTCTGAATATTGTTGTGTTGTCACCTGGGCTTCTAGGTGTGGAAATAGGAGGTGAAAGTGTACTTGAAACGGCTTCAGGCGTAACGTTATTGGTTGTAAGCCTTCTTGTTATGTTATATGGGAGTTATAGTTTGCTTTTTAAACCGCCAGTTGCGCTGCCTGTAAAAAACATTACAACGCGTGAGGATTATATTGCAGCGCTTCAACCGTATCGACATGCAAAAGATCTTAAAAATGATATGGCTCTTGCTTTGGATCAGCTGGAACGCATAGATAAGAAGAAGACCGCCTTGACCGAGGTTCTGAGCCAGCGATTTGATCAGACGGAATTAAGCTATAAGAAGTTCGATTCGGTTATTTATGAGGTTGAGAAGCTGTTCTATCTTAATATTAGAGGTATTCTCAATAAGCTTAGTGTATTCAATGCCTCTGGATACGCCAACTTCACAGGCCAACAACAACCCGCGGGGCTATCTAACAAGCTAGTACAGGAAAAAACAAATTTATACAAGGAGTACTTATCCTACGTGACGGGTTATCTTCGTGCGAATGAAGAAATTTTGCTTAAGCTAGATAAATTATTATTGGAAATATCGCTGTTAAACAGTACCGACTACAGAGATGTTGAGGAAATGTCATGCATGAAGGAAATCGATATATTAATCAAGCAGACTAAATTATATAAGCATGGAGAGGGAGACGGATATGGCAGGTAAGGGGAAAGCTTTTGTAGTGATAGGAGCTATTGCAGTGTCTGTTTTTTTGCTTGTTTATTTGGGCATTAGCTTAACTTCAAATTTAGGTAAAACAAAGACGCAGATCACGACGGAAGATGCAGCAAAAAAGCTTGATAAATTATATAAAGATGTGTCTGTGAAAACGATAGAGCCAATCAAGGGTCAAATCGATCTCGATCCCGCGTCAATTGGTGATTCCTTACCCGATATTTCGAAGTTTCCGGTTTCAGTAACGAATACAACGGACAGCTTTGTAGAGATTTTCTCATCCACAGAGAAATCAGGAACGGGTGTTGATGGCTGGTTAAACGAGGTGGCTAAAGAATTCAATAAATCCAATACGACGGTAAATGGAAAGCCGGTTTCGGTCATGATCCGTAATATTGCTTCGGGAACTGCTACCGATTATATCAGATCAGGCAAATATATACCGGATGCTTTTACTCCTTCCAACGAGCTGTGGGGAGAAATGGTGAAAGTGGATGGCATCCAAGCTGAGCTGGTCTCTAAGCGTCTTGTTGGCAATGTTACTGGCATTGTAGCAACGAAGGCGAAATATGATGAGCTGGTCGATAAATACGGTTCTCTGAATTTAAAAACAGTAACTGATGCTATCGCGGATAATGAGCTGGCTATGGGGTATACAGATCCATTTGCCAGTTCTACAGGGCTAAACTTTCTGGTGACTGCCCTCGGAACCTTTGACAGCTCCAATCTGCTTGGGGAGAAAGCGGTTCAAGGCTTTGAGAAGTTCCAGGCAAATGTACCTTTTATTGCTTCTACCACGCTGCAAATGCGTGAGGCAGCTAAGACAGGTATGCTTGATGCTTTTGTTCTTGAGTATCAAACCTTTGTGAACGCAACAGATTTCAAAGCGGGTTATGTTTTCACCCCTTTCGGTGTCAGGCATGACAGCCCGCTTTATGCTTTAGGTGATTTGCCAAAGGATAAGCTCGACATTATTCAGAAGTTTGCCGATTTTGTGGAACAAGAAAAATATCAGAAATTAGCGGAGCAAAAGGGTTTTAATGGCCTCAATGACTATAAGTCTGAGCTTGAAGCGGTGGATGGCAGTATTCTGTCTGCTGCCCAGAAGCTGTGGAAGGAGAAGAAGAACGGGAGTAAACCGATTGCGGCTGTGTTTGTAGCAGACGTATCAGGGAGTATGGGTGGTGAGCCATTAAACCGTTTGAAGGAATCGCTGCTGAAAGGACAAAAGTTTTTGGGACGGGACAACAGTATTGGATTCGTTTCTTACTCCAGTGATGTGGCCATTAATCTTCCTATAGGGAAGTATGACACGAATCAGCAGTCGATGTTCGTTGGGGCCATAGACAGCCTTCAAGCCAGTGGAGGAACAGCTACTTTTGACGGTATTGTGGTGGCAATGAAAATGCTTCAGGATGAGATAGCCTTGAATCCGGATGTGAAGCCGCTAATCTTTGTGCTCAGCGACGGGGAAACGAATGAAGGGCATTCGCTTAAAGATATTAGAGGACTGATTGAGACGTACAAGATCCCGATCTACACGATAGGTTACAATGCGAACATCAAGGCGCTTCAAAGTATTTCGAGCATCAATGAGGCGGCCAGCATTAACGCAGATACAGAGGATGTTGTTTATAAAATCAGCAATTTGCTCAACGTTCAAATGTAAGGATTATCAATGAGGAGGGGCTTCAATGTCATTTTCTATGGAAGTGATTAGTGAGGAAAAACTGAAATCAGCAATGGAGGAGCAGGTTAAGCCCGAGCCAGAGGAATTAACGCAGCTGAAGGAGCTGGCTTTAAATAATGTTTCTACGATTTTGGCATTGGATATCGAGTCATTGGAGAAACGGAGGGCGGTCTTGCAATCCATCGATAGCTTCGGGATGAGCTCCATGCGGTCATCCTCGGAGAAAAATGCTCTTTTGCAGGTTTCTGTAGGGAACTTATCAAAAACAGGGGATGAAGGCGGGCAGGTAGCCAAGGGCTTGGCGGAGCTGCATCTTCAGTTAAAAGATCTAGATCCCAGCGTCATAGATTTTGCGAAAAGTGGCGTTTTAGGCATGTTGTTTAACCCTTTGCGGCGTTATTTTGTAAAGTACCAGAAAGCAGATGCTGTCATTTCGGACATCATAATTTCTTTGGATAAGGGAAAAACGGTATTGAAAAATGATAATACAACCTTGGAAATTGAGCAGCATGCTCTCAGGGAGCTCACTAAAAAGCTTCAAAAGGAGATCCAACTGGGTGTGTTAATGGATTCGGAAATTGAATCGCAGATCGAAGCAGCTAAACTGCGTCAAGAATCTGAAGACAAAATCCTGTTCATCACAGAGGAAGTTTTGTTTCCTTTGCGCCAGCGTCTCATGGATTTGCAGCAAATGCTGGTCGTTAATCAACAAGGGATTATGGCAATTGAAGTTGTCATGAGAAATAATAAGGAGCTTATGAGAGGGGTAGACAGAGCAAGGAACGTTACCGTTTCTGCCCTGAAAATTTCAGTCACAGTGGCCAGCGCACTCTACAATCAAAGGATTGTACTAAAAAAGATTGAGCTTCTCAATCAAACCACGGACACTCTCATCAGCGGCACTTCAAAAATGCTGAAAGACCAAGGCGCAGCGATCCATAAGCAATCACTTGAAACAAATATTTCAGTCGACACGATGAAACAGGCTTTTGTTGATGTGCTGTCGGCGTTAGATTCAATTAGCACCTATAAGCAGGAGGCGCTTCCTCGTATGCGTGAAACCATTAGTCAGTTCAGAGAACTGGCAAATGAGGGAGAGAGCAGAATTTTGCGGCTGGAGAAGGGGCAAAAGTTAGGCTTGTAAATTGCACGATGAGGAGGGGAGACGCCCCTCTAATTAAAAGAGTTGATATACTAGTAAATGCATCAATTAATTTGCAAATACGTACAAACACCCCCGGCGATAACCGCCGGGGGTGTTTAGCTGCTTATTATTCTATTCAAAACTGACAGCAACGACTCCGCCGATTTGTTTCATTTCGGCTACGATTTCCTTCGGCTCCATGGTTCTTGGAACGACGATATCAAGCTTTACTTCCCAGCATAGCGGCATATCAAGTGATGGACGTATCCGCTGCAGCATCATTTTTTGCGTCATAATCGAGCGGCTGGCAAGCCTCTGGGTGACGATGTCCAGCAGTTCCTCTTCTGTCTCCGCCTGAATGGTAAGCTTTCTAACCTTCTTGCTCTTCAGAAAACGGTGCTCCACTTTATTGAAAACCCATAATGTGATGAACACAAGAATCGTTCYTGCCGCTGCGCTGAAATAAAAGCCCGCACCGATCTGCAGCCCAATGGCTGCGACGACCCATAAGGAAGCGGCTGTTGTCAGTCCCGTAATAGACTTGCCTGTGAATAGAATCGTGCCGGCTCCGAGAAAGCCGACGCCGGTAATGACAGCCGTTGCTAGCCGCGCCGGGTCAATCCGTACGTTGGGCTCTCCCGCAAATTCAGCGAAGCCGTAAATGGACAGCAGCATGATCATCGAAGAGCCGAGGCAAACCAGAATATGCGTGCGGAGCCCAGCCGGATGATTTTGCTGCTCCCGTTCGAAGCCGATGAGACCGCCATGAAATACGGCTAGAGACAACCGGATTAGGATGGTGGCATGGTCAATAACCCACGGGTTATCCAAGGCGATCACCGACTAATTGGAACCATCAACCGTTCGCGTTTGCGGAATATGGCCCATTCTCGATACCCAATTTCATATAAATGGCTGCCGATGGCCGAGAAATGCTCGCCTACACGTTCGGGCTGGTGCGCATCGGAGCCGAAGGTCACCTTAACCCCATAATGGAGCGCGCGTTCTAGGAAATAGCCATCCGGCACCCAATTGTTGTCGGAAGAATTGATTTCGATGACGACGTCGCTAGCAGCGATTGCTTTCAACGTGACGTCGGCAGCTTCTGTGCGGAGCTCTGGATAACCGTAGAAGTAGCGGTTCAATGAATCGACATGACCTAAAATATCATATAATCCACACTTGGCGGACTGAGCGATATAATCATAAAATAAATTTTTCACTTCCAATTTACGTGCTGCAGTCAAGCCTTCCCAATACTCTGAATCGTATATGCCGATACCGGCGAATTCATGCACAGAGCCAATAACATAATCAAAAGGATAAGAAGCGATAACCGAGCGGTATAAATCCAGATGTTCAGGTAAAAAATCAGCTTCGATGCCGAGCAGCACCTCTATTTTTTCTTCATAGTCTTTCTTTAGCTCCAAGACCTCTTTAATATAAGCTGGAAACTCGCTTTTTGCCATGCTGCCAGTTAAGGAAGGACGATCCTCAGCAATTGCAAAAAATGGCGTATGATCCGAGATGCCGATAATATCTAATCCCTGTGTTATTGCTGCTTCGATATATTCCTTGACCGAACCAACTGCGTGTCCGCAGCGTTCATGATGCGTATGATAGTCAAACTTCATGTAGTACCTCCGATGAATGCGTGATGAATACTAGATTAATTTAGCCTTTAGAGCCGGATACAACGATTCCTTGAATGAAATACTTTTGAGCAAAAAAGAAAATGAACAGCAGCGGCAAAATCGCGACCAGCGAAGCTGCCATCAACAGATGCCACGGTGTTGCCCCGTATGCAGCTGTAAAATTAGCGAGCCCGAGTGAAACCGGGTATTTCGTCATATCGTTCAAATAAATGAGCGGTCCGAATAGATCATTCCATCTCGATATCAGCTCCAAAATAGCCGCTGTTGCAAACGCAGGCATGGAGAGGGGAATTAGGATGCGGAAATACATCGTGAAATGGCTTCCTCCATCGATTTTGACGGCTTCATCMAATTCTTTGGTAATGCCCAAATAAAATTGGCGCATTAGAAAAATGGTGAAGGAGCTTGCTGTAAAAGCTGGGATCACGAGCGGCAGATACGTGCCTGTCCAGTGCAGCTTTGTAAACAGCAAATATTGCGGAATCAAGGTGACTTGGGACGGAATCATCATCGTACTGAGGACAAGCCCGAATAAAAGCATACTTCCGCGCGCCCGCAATCTTGCAAAAGCGAAGGCGGCCATCGACGAGGAGAATACGACTGCACCTACCGTCACGGCTGAGTACCACACCGAGTTCCATAGGAAACGAGCCATAGGGGCATCGATGAAAATCTGCTTAAAGTTGATCCACTGCAAATGGGCTGGAAACCACGTCATCGGAACGCGATGAATTTCGCCGATGGTCTTAAGCGAAGTGGAGAGCATCCAAAACAGAGGAAATGCGAACAATAGAACGCCTCCGTATAGAAGGATATAGATGATTGTTTTGTCCATCAGACGCAAATCGCCGTGATTGTACGATTTTTTTCGCTTCATAATAAAGGAACCTCCTTTACTTCGAGTCATATTCATAGTGGACGAATTTTTTGGAGCCCCACAGCGATACGAGAGTCAGCGCGAAAATAAGCAGGAATAATATCCAGGCCTGAGCGGAGGCATACCCCATCCGGAACTGCTTGAATGCAGTATCAAATAAATAATACACGTAGAAATAGGAGTTCCAGTCCGGCCCTCCCTTCGTGATAACGTAGGCTTCCGTAAAGATTTGCAGCGATCCGATCATGCTAATAATGGTATTGAATAAAATGACAGGTGAAATAAGCGGAATCGTAATTTTACGGAACTTTGCGAAACCGCTCGCCCCTTCCATAGATGCGGCTTCAAACAGATCTGCCGGCAGCGATTGCAGCGCGGCAAGAAAGATCACCATCGTGCTGCCTGATGCCGTCAATTGCATGAGTACCATGGACGGAACGACCGTACCCGGGCTCGTAAACCAACCTGGTCCTTGAATGCCAAACCAATCATAAAGGACTGAGTTCACGACACCGAACTGCGGGTTAAGCAGCCATGACCACAAAAAGGAGACGGCTACACCAGATATAATGCTTGGTGCGTAATACAGCGTGCGTAGGAGCGATTGCCCCTTGATTTTTTGATTAAGCAGAACGGCAACAATCAAAGATGTCAGTATCGTAAACGGTACGGCCATAACGCTGTAATAGAGAGTCACGGACAATGACTTGTAAAACAGCCGGTCTCCGAACAGCGTGCTGTAATTGCTTGTTCCTGCGAATGTCGGGGACGAGATGACATTGTAATCAGTGAAGCTGAGCAGCAGCGAGACGAGAATCGGTCCCCCGGTGAAGCATATAAAACCGATAAACCAAGGGGCTATGAAAAACCAAAACGACCGTTCCTCGCGCTTCATGGCCAGCGAAAGCTTTCTCATGGGCTACCTCCGTTGGGCCGGCGGATGCCTTCTAATGAAGGGCATCCGCTCGGCTGAAATTTACTTAAAGCTCTGGCTGCTATTGATTCAAATTCAACGATAGGAGGTTATCATTCAACACTTTCAAACCGTCGGCTATGCTCTTCTTGCCTCCCCATACCAGATAGAGCGATTGGTTCATCGTTTCTAGAACCGTATTGAATTTGACGATCAAATGGTTTTCAGCTTCCCGGCCATACTTGATCGAGCCTTCGTGAACCTGCTTGAATGCCTCAGGGTCCATGCCGATTTCTGCACCCATTTTGTCATACCAAAGCTTGAATAGGCTCGCGTCTGCCGGCGTTCTCCCTACTTCATTCATGTAACGGTAGGCGCCGCCGCCTTCAGCTGGATTAGCTAAATGCCGGACGAATTCCCAAGCCTCGTCGGGATGCTTGCTTGTTGCTGAGATGCTCCAAGGGTCAACATAAAGGGTAACCTTGCGTCCATCATGATAGGGAACAGCCGCAACGCCCCATTTGAAATCCGCTTGCTTGTAAGAGCCGAGTCCCCAGCCGCCGGAGATGTACATTCCGACTTTGCCGGTAAGGAAAGGATCGCCCAGCTGCGCGGATGCGGCTACTGTCTCTGCGTCCGGCGCTACTTTGTATTTATTGATCAAATCCACATTGAACTGCAGCGCTTCGACGTTAATCGGTTTCATTAGATCAGGCTCACCCATTACGCCAGATGTATAAGCTTCGGGCTTGAATAGATCTCCTCCGAATAGCCATGTCATTGCATTTGCGCTTAATGCGCTGGAGAAACCAAAAACCTGCTTGCGAGCGTCACCTACGTCATGAGACAACTTTTGTGCGGTTTCGAGCATCGCATCAAAATTCCAAGACTTATCATCCCAGTCGGTCGTCGGGTAAGAAAGGCCAGCAGCATCAAATAAGTCCTTGTTGTAATAAAGATAAGTAGCGTTGCTTACGAGCGGAACGCCGTAATTTTTGCCGTTGATTTTATAAATATCGAGCAGGTTAGGGTCCATTGTATCGAGCTCGGGAGCCCCTTTCTCAATATAAGGAGTAAGGTCCTTCAATGCGCCCATCTTCATATAAGTAGCAAATCCGCTATCCGCCTGATTAGGATTCCAAACATCTGGCGCATTGCCGCTGGCAATCAAGGTAGTCAGCTTTTGATCGAATTGATCGTACGGGATATTCTCAAGCCGCACTTTAACATTCGGATGGCTTTCTTCGAAGGTCGAAACCATTGCGTCCTGCCATGCCTTTTTGTCTGGGTCTGCTGCCATTACCCAAACGATCTCAACCTTATCCTTGCCGTTGTTCTTTACCCCTCCGTTGCTGTTATTTTTTGACCCGGCTTCACCGCCGCAAGCAGACAACGTGGTAGAAAGGGAAAACAAAAGAAGTGCACTCATCACTAAACGATTTTTCGTTATTAGATTTTTCATGACAACCCCCGTATTCGTTTTTTTGAACCCACATTTACAAAATGTTAATAAAACTAACTCGAATTATTGATATTTCATTCCAAAAGCATGTTCTACTATGCATCACCCACTGTTGTTATGCCTTATTGCTAACCAATATAGCATATGATAATATGAATTATAAGCACATATCTTATCTAATTTATCATTTTTCTACGTATATTACTTTGAATATAAACTCATTACTTTACATGGTGGTGTAATGTTTGTGGAGTCAAATTTTTATGAAGCTGCGAAGTTTGATATTAGTCGTGAGAGAAAAACTGACACAAGCATGCCATCACGTCATTATCATAATGGCTATGAAATCTTCTATCTCGTCTCTGGTGATATCAGCTACTTTATCGAGGATAAAAGCTATCAGGTGGTTGGCGGCGCGTTATTGATCATCAATGTGAATGAGATTCATAAGCTGGTCAATTCAAGCAGAGAATCATTTGAGCGGATTACGCTGTTGTTTCAAGAGGAATTCCTTGAGGATATGTTTCCTTACAATGACAGCTTTCATGTGCTATCCAGCTTTTCAAGCGGCAAAAATTTCATGCCCTTAAACGGCCAAGAACAAAGCATGATCGAGAAGCTTTTCGATAAAATGATTGCGGAATTTATTAAGCAGCCTCCCGGCTATGAATATTATTTAAAAACACTGCTGTTCGAGCTGCTTATTTTCCTTTACCGCAAGACGTCAACGCTTCCTGCAGCTGAACATGATGGAAGCAATCCGATCAATAAAAAGATTTTCGAAATCGTTGACTATTTGAACCAGCATTATCATGAAAACCAAACGATTCAGGGCATATCCAGCAGGTTTTTCATCAGCTCCTCTTACTTTTGCAAAATGTTTCGGGAGAACACAGGCTTCACCTTCACAGAGTACTTGAACAATGTTCGAATCAAGGAGGCACGCCAGCTCTTAACGGGGAGCACCTTGAAAATAGCTGATATTGCTGAAAAGGTAGGCTTTGAGAGCATGACGCATTTTGGACGTATTTTCAAAGATATTACTGGCCATTCACCGCTCAAATACCGCCAAGCCTATAAGTTTGAATTGAATTAATCCAATAAAAAAAAGCCAACTCCGACGCAAATCATGCGCGGTTGTTGGCTTTTTTAGATTAAGCTAGTTATAGTTCAACCTTATTTCTGCGACTGCTCTACCTGTGCGATTAACGCATCTACCGCTTCATCCACGAGGTCAGGACCATAATTCCATTTATTACGGGTTATGTTTAAGACACGATTATTTTTTACTGCGGGAATGGCTTTATAGAGAGGCTCTTGGAATAGCTTTGTCATCTCTTCCAGCTCTTCATCCTTCATTTGTGTGAAGAAATAGTCTGCAGGCCGATCAGCCAAAGATTCCATCGACAACGCAGCGCCGCCGTCTGCAAATTTCTCAAATTGCTCTGGCATTTGGAAGCCTAGATCCTCATAGATCAGCTTGCCCAAAGTACCGCCTTTGCCTCCCAATAGAACCTCGCCCTTATAAAGAATGAACGTGATGGCGGTTGTACCTTCTTTAATATTAATATTGATCTCATCTCGGATACGCTCAAGCTTCTCCTCGAATGTAGAAATCCATGCTTCCGCCTCTGGCTTCCGGTTCATGACATCGCCCATCGCTCGGAGCGTATTGATGACATCTGGATCGCCGCCCCATGCTACGGCAACCGTTGGAGCTATTTTCTGATAAGTTTCGTAGATTTCAGCGCTATGATAGTCTGGCAGTATAATGATGTCTGGTTGCAGGGCAGATATAGCCTCTGCATTGCCAAGTCCATCACCAATACTTTCAGCCTCTGTCATGGTGTCTGGATATTGTTCAAGTGTACCTTGATCGACCCCAACTGGCTCTAGTCCTAGCGGCAGCAAATAACCACCGTATGTAATGACGACAGCCTTGCTCGGCTTAACGGGGATAGTCACTTCTCGCCCTAATGCATCCTTATAAAGCCTAGTCTCTGCCGGCAATGTATCTGTACTTTCACTTTGCTGCTTATTATCGCCCTCCGTAGACTGCTGCACATTTGAATCTGAACCACCACAAGCAGCAAGCAGCAACGATAGGCTAAACAATAGCGTTACAGCAAAAGAAGGCTTAAAACCAAAACTCATTTCATCCACTCTCCAAGTATCTTGTTGATAATGATTATCACTTTTAACAATATAACCTTCTTCTAGGGAGGGAGCAATGAACGATTCGGGCATAAAATTTGTGCGAACTGAACTTTTTAAACCGAGGTTATGCATTTTGAACTGAGCTGGTGTTTCGCCAGTTTGCTTTTTGAAAAGGCGGCTAAAATAATACATATCTGCATATCCGACACTGTAGGCGATATCACGAATGGTCACCTCTGTTTCATTTAGCAAAAACTTAGCTTGATTCATACGTGTCTGAACGAGATACTCCATAGGGCTGCATCCATATTTTCGTTTAAACACTCTGGAGAGGTAGTGTGTGCTGTAATGAAATATATTCGCGATCATCTCCATGGAGATCGTTTCGTGATAATGCGCATGAATATAATTAGCGATCTGTACAGCCAGATCTGGCGGGGCAGCTTCAGTATCAGCGATACGCAGCTGGCGGAACTGCTCATGCACGAATTGGTAGAAGAGGCCTGTCACCTGCAGCCGGTCCAGCTCTTCACTCAGCTTCCAATGCTGCTGCATAGACTCAAGCAGAGCAAGCAGAGACAAGGGGTGTTTTGCTTTAAAAGTATATTGCTGCCCAAATGGAGCATGCTGTTCAGCTTGTCTTTGGGTAGATTGAGGAGATAAGCCGCGCAAAGGTTTATATAAAATAAGATAGTAGTCAAAAGGACGGCTCAGACAGCTGATATTCAGCGATGCGCCTTTGCCGCCGTGCAGCAGCTGGGAATTTGCGGATTCGACAGCCATTCCATCAAGACTTATTTTAGCCTCACCTTGGTTAGTGAAGATAAAAGCATTTGCTGGAAGGCGGTAAGCTTGCAATCCCTCACCTGTCTTCATTGCCAAATGCCGAATATCAAGCACTTTAACCGGCGTTTGGCTCCATATTGTGATGGTCTCATGCCATTCCATAACCACACCCCGTGACGGATTACATAGAATTATTTTACTAGTGAGAATACATATCATTTATAATATATAATCATATCGTACCCCATTAAGCGCGTATAGAGAAAGCAGGTTTCTGAAAATGGAATTGCATGATCATTTGGTGTCATGGAATCATGCTTTTTGCACCATTTTTGATGTCCGTCACATCAATATGAAAGCCGAAGAATCGTTAACTGCCTACTCCGTACCTGCCAGCATATTTGTGATGTCTATTCAAGGAAGTGCGCAAGTTTGTCTGGATGGTGTCGATCACCATGCCAAACGATTCAAAATATTTCATACTGGCAAAGGATCAGTTTTGGATATTCGTGCTGGTGCGGAGGGGTTTGAATATTATGTTATTTATTATAAAGCACGTATTCCATCGCCTGTTCGGCAGGAAATGATCGATCTGGTAGAGCGCGCCCAACCTTTTCATGCCCAATACGGCTTTGTGCCTGCTTTTCCGGTAGCATTATATCGCAGCATGACAGACATGCATAAGGAATGGGGAAGGGCAGAACCACTGGGGAGATTGCGTGTGAAGGCTTTGCTCCATCAATTTGTATATGATTTATTAAATCAAATGCAGGTACAGGGTGTGCGACCGGAAAAACGCGATTTGGCAGCTCAAATCATTTCGATTATTCATGAACGTTATGCAGAGTCCATTACTTTGGAATCCTTATCTGAAACTTTGAATTACAGTGTTCCCCATTTGTCTACTTATTTCAAAAGCCGGACAGGCCTCAGTCCGATCGATTATTTGATCAAGGTACGCATCGATAAGGCAGCAGAGCTGCTGCTCAGTACCGATGCCACGCTAAGAGAAATCGCTATCGGTATTGGTTATCAGGACCCTTATTATTTAGGCAGAATGTTCAAAAAAAATAAAGGCATGTCACCGACACAATATAAATTGAAGTACTCATCCAAGCACAAGATAGAAGATTATCCTTCCATAAGCATGAGATCGTCCATTGTCTCCCCCAATCTACTCGGCTATACTGATTTAAATGATAATCATTATCAACGAAGTGAAGAGGGAGAAATACCCATGATTAAACCATTCAAACCGTCCATGGTGGCGGGATTGCTATTAAGTTTTATTTTATTATTGAGTGCCTGTGGGGTAGAAAGTGCAGTGGAGACGACTAATCCATCAACAGCGACAGCGTCGCCCCCTGCCGAGGAATCCCAGACCAAAACCATCTCTACGATTGCTGGAGATATAGAAGTTCCCACGCATCCGAAACGAATCGTAGCAGGTGAATATTTAGGAAGCCTCATTGCGCTTGGTGTTGTCCCTATCGGTACTTCTAACCATCATATTAAAAACCCTTATTTCGGTGATGCTTTAAAGGGCGTTGAAGATATAGGAGACGGGAATGGCAATATCGAGAAAATTTTGGAGATGGAACCTGATCTTATAATTATGGATGATACCTACGCTGAAATGAATGAACAACTGCCAAAAATCGCACCTACGGTTATCATACCTTATGCATCATTGAAAACCGTTCATGAGGAAATTACCTATTTCGGCAAGCTGCTCGGTAAGGAACAGGAAGCAGAGAAGTGGCTCAATGATTATGATCGAAGAATAGCCGAAGCCAAGCAAAAAGTATTGCAGGTCGTTCCGGCTGACAGTACCTTCTCCATTCTAGAAATAATGGATAAAAATATTTCTGTGGTAGGCGCAAACTTTGGCAAGGGTGGGCAAGCCGTTTACGGAGGATTTGGCTTCAAGCCGCCAGCTGCCGTTGTTGATGAAATGAAMGATCCGGGCTGGGCATCGATATCCAATGAGGTATTGCCGAAATATGTGGGGGACTATATAATACTGACTTCCGATTCGCATACCCTTGCAGATCTCAAGGCTGATCCGATTTGGAATACGCTTGATGCGGTCAAGAACGATAGGGTGTACATATGGGGAAGCGACCGGTCATGGTACTGGGACCCCATAGCGATCCTACTCCAGACTGAAGAAATAGCAGAATGGTTAGTTGGTAAGTGACTGTAGTTAATGTGAGTTGCCTGTGGAATAGGGTACAGCAATAATGGGTTATTCAAAAACGAAGATAACAGTGGATATGCAGCTGTTGTCTTCGTTTTATTGATTTCAATTGATTGAACTCATGTGTTTAAATTGTAGCAGGGCTAAAAAGCTATTGCATTCCTTCAAGCGATAAGTTATGATCAACTCAGTTAGTGATTGATCAATTACTAACAAGTGAGTACTTAAAGGTGGAAGATACGATGGAAAAAAATACAGCAGCGTCCGTTAATCGCCGTACAGATATTATTGCTGCTGCGATTGAAGTTTTCGCTGAAATTGGATATTATCGCGCGACAACCGCAAAGGTTGCTGAACGTGCTCAAATATCACAGCCGTATGTTTTTCGTTTTTTTGCAACGAAGGAAATTCTGTTGAAAGAAGCTTTGGAGGTTTCATGGACACGCATCGTAGATGCATTTCGCAGCGTGATTGAGACAGCGGGACCAGAGCAGCTTGAGAAGGAGCTTGTTGAAGCTTATATAGAAGTCATGAAATCGTATCAGAATGAAACGCTGCTGTTAATGCAGGCTCAGACGATAAAAGACGAAGCGATTGTCGAGGTTATGCGAAATGGATATCGTGAAGTGCAGCAGTTAGTGTTACATGCATTCCAGCAAGCTGGGCTTGAGAATCCGAAAGATAAAACGGTTATATTTTTGGCTAGAGGCATGCTGTGTAATGTCTCGATGGCGCTAGCCTTGCCGGAGTTAATGTATTAGAGCTGATTTTTGGCTCTTTAACCTATTGATGTAATTGATCAATCAATAAATGTTTTACATCAATAAAATACATTTAAAATACTTGGCATATTAGGGGCTACCGTGGCTATTTAGATACAGACCGTGTTAGAAGTTTGCCAAGGTAATTGATTTGTTGTTTGTTTTTGAAGTCAATGCATTGCTCGTACGCCAACGTGTTAGTGATTGATCAATCACAAATTTGAGGAGTGAATAATAATGAAAAAAGCTATTGTATTAGGTGCTACCGGAGGTACAGGTGCTCCCATTGTTGAGGAGCTTCTAAAGAGAGGAATCGAGACTACGGCATTCGGGCGGTCTCATCAAAAGCTGAAACAGCTTGCGATGGAATTGGGTAATCCTAAGCATCTATCGCTTAAAGTTGGAGATGTTCTTAATACCAAAGAGCTGATATCAGCTTGCGAAGGTCATGAGGTTATTTTTAGCTGCGCGAATGTGCCGTACAATGACATGCATACGAAGCTGATCCCTATGGGAGAGGCAGTTATGGAGGCTGCTAATCAGCTTGGTGCAAAAATCGTCGTTGTGGATGGCATTTATCCTTATGGGAGAAAAACGACTAATCAGGCAACTGAGGATCATCCTAAAAATCCGCACACTAAAAAAGGAAAGATTCGACTGCAGTACGAGCAAATGGTGTTTAGCCCACGGTGGAATAAGGCGCATAAAATGATTGTTCGTTTACCTGACTATTATGGCCCATCTGCTAACCAAGCATCCTATTTGGGATCCACTTTAGAGGGAATTGCAGCTGGCAAACCTTCCGTATTTATTGGAACGATGAAGGTTGCTCGTGAATTTGTTTATTTGCCGGATGCGGCAATTATGATCGTGGAGCTGGCCATTAGGGAGGATGCTTATGAGCAGAACTGGCATATTCCAGCGTCAGGCGTCATCTCTGGCCGCGATTTTGTAAAGATAGCCCAGAGGGCAGCAGGTACGTCAAAACCAGTCATACCGCTTGGCAAAATGGGCTTATCGCTGCTCGGTTTATTTTCCCCAGTTATGAAAGAGGTCGTTGAGATGCTGTATTTAACTGAGGAACCATTCTTATTAAGCGGTGAAAAATATATGCGGCTTGTCGGACCGATCCCTGCCACTCCATACGAGATAGGGATTAAGGCTACAATTAATACACTTATGAAACGGAATGAAGTAAAAGAGGCAATATCGCGTTGAGGCTAAAAAAGTACGGATTGAAATACGGCGAATTGTGGTTTTAAACAACCACAGTTCGCGGTATTTTGTTAAAAAACAGAAGGGATAGTGGGTTTGATTTAAAAAAAGGAGGGAAGATTAGTGGTAAATGAGGCGTGTTGCCATTTTGCAAGCATTGACTACAGGCATATAAAAGGTGATGTATTGCCGAGGTTTATTACGGGATTTAACAGGAGTTGAAGTGAAAGCTACAGCTCTAAGGCTTCCTTTGTAATCTTTTGAATATCGACAGGACAATTGGAGCTTTCTTTCACGATGTCTGGTAAAATGTTCTCTAAAAAATAATCTACACAATGCAGCTTTATTTTTTTGATTTTGACGAGCGCTTCACGGTACATAACGACAAATTCCTTTTCGGTGTTGCCTCTTTGCAATTCCGTAAGCGCCTCGTAAACTTGATCAAGCTTATCAGCTACTTCAAGAATTAGACCTTCGACGGATTCATCCTTGCCCTCGCGCAGTTGTCTGCGGAAAATAGGCTTAAATTCTTCAGGAATATTTTCCTCGATAAAAAGAGCGATCATGCCTTCCTCAACCTTTTGCAGCATGCCACGCAGTTCTAAGGAGTAATGCTTCACTGGTGTTTTAATGTCTCCAATAAATATTTCACCATAATCATGGCTGCTCGTAATTTCGTAAAGCTTCTTCCAGTCTATTGTGACGCCGTTCGTTTCTTCAATATCTGCTAATGTTTTGGCGTATTGAACAACCTTCCAAGAATGAGCGGATACGCTGTGCTCTTCAAACTTAAATTTACCTGGACAACGAATGATACGTTCGAGATCGTTAAGTGATTGAAAGTACGTATGAATTCCCATAGCATGCAATTCCTTTCTTTTTCCCAAAGATGATGTACAATGCGAGGCATTAGAGTTAGTATAAAGCTCATTTGTTAATGGACGATAAAATGAATTAGGTAATATATGTAATAACTAATAGGGCAAGCATTGATTTATTCTCTTGTCAGTATGACGTAATCCTGCTATTATCATAATGACTTATTAAAGATCTTTAATAAGTCGGCATGAACCTTCTTAAACAAATGGATGACGAACACCAAGGAGATCAGATAACGATGGCAACGTTCTTTTTAATTATTATTTATTTGGCTTTTATTAGTTTAGGATTGCCGGATTCCTTGCTCGGATCGGCATGGCCTGTGATGAGAATGGATTTGAATGCGTCATTAGGAACGGCTGGAAGCATTTCCATGGTTATTGCAGCTAGCACGATCGTTTCGAGCTTGATAAGTGGTACCGTACTGCACCGTTTTGGCACGGGGAAGGTAACGCTTGTGAGCTGCATCCTGACAGCAGGAGCTCTACTTGGTTTTGCATGGTCTCCTTCAATTATATGGTTAATTATTTTTGCGATTCCTTTAGGTATTGGCGCGGGCAGTGTAGATGCAGGATTAAACAACTATGTGGCTACCCATTACAAAGCTCATCATATGAGCTGGCTGCACTGTTTTTGGGGAGTAGGAGCTACGTTAGGTCCAATCATTATGGCTTCGTCTATCTCAGGTCAAAATCTTTGGAGAGATGGTTATCTCACGGTTGCAGTTATTCAGTTTATTTTAGTCGTCATTTTATTTGTTTCTCTTCCTTTATGGGATAAAGTTGCAAAAAACAGCCATGTCATAAATGCTGATGCTCAAAACGAGCTGCATGATCAGAAGTTGGAGCAGGCCGCTGAAAATAAGAAGCCATGGCAAATAAAAGGGGTCAAATTAGCGATGCTAACCTTTTTATTTTACTGCGGCATTGAAGCCAGCATGGGATTATGGGGAAGCAGCTTTCTTGTAAATATTAAAGATTTGCCTGCAGCGACAGCTGCGCAATGGGTATCATGGTTCTTTGTCGGAATTACAGTTGGTCGAATGATTACTGGATTTATAACATTTAAAATGAGCAGTCGCATGCTGATTAGGTACGGCCAGCTGATCGCATTAATCGGAACAGTAGTGCTAGTGCTGCCGTTGCCATCTATCGTCTCGCTTGTCGGATTTATGATTGTAGGGCTTGGATTAGCTCCGATATTTCCGTGTATGCTGCATGAAACACCTGCGCGATTCGGGAAAAAGAACGCACAGTCTATTATGGGTTTTCAGATGGCTGCTGCCTATACGGGCAGTACGCTAGTGCCCCCTTTTCTAGGATTGCTTGCAACGAATACAACGATTAGTATTTTTCCATGGTTTATTATTATATTTGCGATTGCTATGCTCTTGTGTACGGAAAAATTAAACAACTTTTTGAAAAGATTGCATGTAGGAATAGCAGTGAAATAAGTCCCAGCATTAGCTGAGGCTTAAAGGAAGAAAAGAATGAATAAATAAGAGAATATACTTAGAAGCCACAACCGTATCTGGTTGTGGTTTTTTTTGCATTATGCGATATTAGCCAGCATTTTTCTATTATTATCATTCTACAACCGATTGTATTTAATGAAGCCATACTGTAATATCTTTATTAATTATATGGATTTTTATTACAATAATATGAAGCTATCATTTTAATTTATGGGTAGAACGGGCTAAAGGCGGGAGAAAATGAAGAGATTCATTCCGAATAAAATGTATATTCCGTTTACGTACAAGATGATGATTCCGTATCTTATTCTTGTGCTGCTGACTGACGCTGTAATCGGATACATCTCCTATACGATGCTCATTGAGTCGAGAACAGAGATGGCAGAAACGAATATTCGGACGGCTATGAAGCAGACGAGGAGCAATATTGAATATCAGCTGGATGAGATCCAGCGAATGTCCAGTACACTTTTCAGCAGCATTACTTTCCAGAACGCTCTTCAATTTGAAGGAGACCAGCTCGATATGATGCTTAAAATGAGGGATGATATTATTCCGCAAATGAAGGCGCCTCTCCTGCTGTATGGAAACAATATTAGACTGGCGCTCTATACGGTAAACGAAAATATGCTTGAAGTTTCGGGCGATGATATGGCCACCCCGATTGGCAGGCGTGACTATTATGTTCTATCTCATCACAGTATAGAGAATACGGATTGGTTTAAATCCATTTCCTCTACATTCCAAGACCATCTATGGATTCAGGTCGATTCGGACCAAAAACTAAACAACATCTCTCATTTCCGTAGATTAGTCACATCCAGCGGCATTTCGTCTACGATCGGCTATTTGCGCGTTACGGCTCGCTTCGATGAATTGTTAGGCAACTTTGATACATTCCCAATCGAAGAGGGCATTAGCCTGCGATTAATTGATATGGCTTCTGGACTTAATCTATATGAACGAGGAAGCATAGATGAGAAGGCTAGCATGAAATCATATTTGAGTGTGAGGGAAGAGATTCCAGGAACAAATTTTGTGATCGAGACGTTGGTTCCTCATTCCTATCTAAATAAAGATGCGACCAGAATGAAAAAAGCGATAAGTACCGTTTGCTTCATCAGTTTCTTGGTTATGGCGTTTATCGGAGTGATTGTTGCCCGTCTGTCAGGGAAAAAGATGAAGCGTATTGTAACGCTCGTGCAATCGTTCCAAGAAGGGAATTTTTATAAGCGGATTGGTTTTACAGGAAATGATGAATTTGTTCATATTGCAGATTCTTTTAATCAGATGGCAACCAGCATTCAGGACCTCATCAAAAATGTATATGTGCAGGGCATTCAGAAAAAACAGGCAGAGCTTGATGTGCTCCAAGCGCAAATTAGCCCTCATTTTTTATACAATACACTCTCAACGATCGGCAGTCTGGCTAACTTAGGGGAAGTAGATAAAGTAACAAAGATGGTGCAGGCGCTGTCCAAGTTTTATCGGCTTACGCTAAACGGAGGCAATGTTTATATCACGCTTGAGAAAGAGCTTGAACAGGTGGAATCCTATCTAGACATTCAAAGAGTGAAGTATGCAGATACCTTTAAGGTGTATTTCGATATTGAGCCTGAAATTGCACATATCCCGGTTATTAAGCTGATTCTTCAGCCGTTTGTCGAAAATATTTTCAAACATGCTTGGTTTGGGGAAACGATCGCTATTCGTATTACTGGGAAACGTCTCGGGAGCCATATTGAGCTGAAAATTATTGATAACGGGATCGGGATGAGACCGGAAACGCTGAAAAGAATGCTGGCAAGCACGATCCATTCAGACCGATACGGTCTGAAAAATGTGGAGGAACGTATCAAGCTAAGATACGGTAAGGACTTTGGCATTCATATCGGCAGCATATATGGAGCAGGAACGACGGTGCAAATTATTCTTCCGATCGATGAAGAAATCATTGAAGATTTGGAACCGCTGTCATAATGATGCGCCAGAGGAGGAGAGTACCGACATGGATATCAGCATCCTATTGGTAGACGATGAAGCAATAGATTTGGAGTGGTTAAGGCGCCGGGTAGCGGGCAATGAACAGCTATCCCTCCAAGATGTAGGAACGGCAATCAGTGGATTTGCAGCTTTGAAGATAATGGAACAGAAGCGCATCGATCTTATTTTGTCCGACATTCGAATGCCGATCATGTCTGGAATGGAGTTTGCTCGCAAGGCAAAGGAAATTAATCCTCAGGTTCATATTATTTTTATAAGCGGACATCAGGATTTCAGTTATGCCAAAGAGGCCATTCAACTGAATGCCAGCGGTTATTTGCTTAAGCCTGTAGATGATAGTGAGCTCAATGATATGCTCGTTCTCATTTGCTCTAAGATTGAGAACGAACGGCAGCAGAATATGGCCTTGTCTGAAACCTTATCGCTAGTAAATCAGGAGCTGCTGYTTCGGTGGTTTAATGAAGCRACGCCAGGTCAGGTTGAAGCACATATTCATACGATTTTATCGCCTCTGTTACAGCAGGGAGCTTCTGTCTCGATTATTGAGATTGATGATCTCGCATGGAAGCTTAAGGAGAAAAGTGAGGAAGAGCGGCGATTGTTTATGAATCAGATCACCCTCTTTATTCGCAATTTTGCATTGGACAACAACTTGGGCAGTATGATGACAAGCTATGATTACCATTATGTTCTGCTGGCTGCTGTTCAAGAGGAGTATATGACGGCGTTGCTGGAACAACTCGYTCGGCAATTTAATGAGACGTTCTCTTGCTCCATTACGATTGGGATGGGCATGTACACGAATGATATCGCTAAGCTTCATGACTCCTATCGGCAGGCGAAAGCAGGATTAAGCATCAAATGGATCATGGGTAAAAATCGAATCATTCAAGGCGCTTTCCAGTGGAGCCCCAAACAATCAGCCGCATCAAATTTTGAAGAGGTTGTTGATGTTATGCTTCGAGCGATGCTGGAGTATGACCTGACGACTATTGACGACTGTTTGCTTCAGCTCTTAAACGGTGAAAAACCGTTGACCCAGAAAAACGATATTTATGATCTCATTATTCGTATTACCTCCAAGCTTCATGCTGATTTGCAGCAAATGAATGAACATATGTACGAAATGCTGAAATGGGAATCTCATCATCCGATTATTTTATTTGAATTTGAAACGGTGCATGATATCCTCTCTTGGCTGAGGAGACGGTTCTTTGAACTGTCTGAACTGCTGTATTTAAAGAAGCAGCGGCAGAAGCGCAAGCTGATTGATCAAATTACAGCCTATATCGAGCAGCGATTGGATCATAAAATAACGCTCAATGAGGTTGCTGCCCACTTTGACTTCACACCAAATTATTTGGGACAGCTATTTAAAACAGAGACGAACATACTATTCAGCGATTATCTCAATCAATTGCGGATGGAGCGGGTGTGCGAGCTATTAAAGGACCCGGCAAAGAAGGTTTATGAAATTGCCGAGCAGGTCGGCTATAAAAATATTATTTATTTCAATAGACAATTCAAACAAGCGATGGGGCTGTCACCTGGAGAATATCGAAAAAAGCATAAAATCTAAAAAATGTAGTGCAAGGCTCAAGTCAAAAACAGGCGTTGGGCTATTTTTTTTGCAAAAGATATTCAAATCGTTGATTTAGTATTGGTTTTAGTTGTTTCACATAATTAATTTATTTACCGCTGCTTTTTATAATATGTGTACATAGAGAAGAGAGGGGCAGTGTTGATGATTCGACATCGATTTTGGAATGATCTGAACAAGTATAAAGTAATCCTTTTCATGCTGGCGCCTGCCGTTCTATTTTATCTCCTGTTTGCCTACATTCCGATGGTCGGCATCATTCTTGCTTTTAAGCATTATGATTATGCGGGCGGTGTGTTTGGAAGTCCGTGGAATGGCCTCGACAACATTCGCTTTTTCTTCGAATCGGGCGATGCTTGGCGGGTGACAAGAAACACGGCGTTGTACAACATAGCTTTTATAGTCGTAAACAACTTACTGCAAATGTTCGCGGCCATATTTTTGTTTGAGGTTGGCGGCAAATGGTTCCGTAAAATTACGCAAACGGTTATTTTTCTCCCATACTTTATCTCTTGGGTCGTAGTTGGAGCGATTGCCTACAATTTATTGAATAGTGACATTGGTACGGTGAACGTCCTGCTGAAGAGCTTTGGGATGGAGCCGGTCGACATTTATAATACACCTGAATATTGGCCGTTTATACTTGTATTTGTCTCCGCTTGGAAGATGCTTGGTTATGGAACGGTAATGTACTTGGCCGCTATTACGAGCATTGACACGGAAATGTATGAAGCTGCTGAAATTGATGGGGCTAATATTTTCCAAAGAATGATGCGAGTCACGATTCCGAACCTGTATCCGACCATTATTATTTTAGTCTTATTGGCAGTCGGCAACATCTTCCGCGGTGATTTCGGCATGTTCTACAACATGGTTGGCAATAACGGGGTGTTGTTCTCCTCCACAGATGTCATCGATACCTTCGTATTTAGGTCACTTATCACAACCAACGAGATCGGAATGTCAGCGGCGGCAGGCGTGTATCAGTCTATACTTGGCTTCACGACAATCATGCTAGTCAACTATGCTGTTCGTAAATATGATAAGGATCGCGCTTTATTCTGAATGGGGGTCAAGACATGAATGCATCCGGCTTGAGTTTAAATAAGAAAGCAGTCAAGGCTGCTAAAATAAAAAAAGTGGATCAACGGTTATTTTATGCGATTGGCTATACCGCGCTTGTGATGCTGGCCTTGTTATGTATCGTTCCATTTATTTTGATCTTATCGTCATCCCTAACGGATGAGAGCAAAATTGTTGTGGACGGGTTTCAGCTTTTCCCAAGCGAATTTTCATTGGAAGCTTACAAAATACTTTTCAAATACCCGGATCAAATGATTAATGCTTACATCGTAACAATAGCTGTTACCGCGATTGGCACGATAGCTGGTTTGTTTCTAACGTCGATGACTGCTTATTGTCTAAGTAGAAAGGATTTTAAATGGCGTAATCACTTTTCGTTTTATTTCTTCTTCACCACATTGTTCAGCGGCGGACTTGTTCCTTGGTATTTGCTCATCGTCAACTATCTCCATATGAAGGATACCGCGCTAGCTTTAATTGTCCCGCTGTTGTTCAATGTTTTCTATATTATCGTGATGAAGTCATTCATGAGCGGTATACCGGAAGCGATTACGGAGTCAGCAAAAATAGATGGTGCAGGCGATTTTCTAATCTTTATGCGACTTATTCTTCCACTGTCCAAGCCAGCTTTGGCTACAATAGGTTTGTTCTTGGCACTCGGATACTGGAATGATTGGTATAATGCGCTGTTATTTATTTCGAATGAGAAATTAATGCCGCTTCAGTATTATTTGTACAAAATGTTAGGCAATATGGACGGCATGCGCAAGGCGATGATGGGATCAGGCGCGGTTGTTACGACAAGCCTTCCGACRGAGGGTTTAAAGATGGCGATGACGATCGTAGCAAGCGGACCCATTCTAATCGCTTATCCATTCGTTCAAAAATATTTTGTTAGAGGATTAACGATTGGCGCTGTAAAAGGATAGTTCCAGGCAATCCTGGTTTATCAATATATGAATTGGGGGTCTCCAGCATGTTTAAGAAAAAATCGCTTTGGCTGGCATTTGTACTAACATTCGTTTTCATTTTAAGTGCATGCTCAGGCAACAGCAACAAAGAAGCCGCATCTCCGAAACCAGCGAACGAAGGAACCGAGACCGCTACGGAACAGCCAGCTACTGAGCAGCCTGCCGCTGCAGAAGAGGGGATCGATACTTCCAAGGAAGTTAAGCTTAAAATGATTTTTGTAGGTCCGAAGCCGGTAGATTATGATACGGTGTTTGCTGAAATTAATAAGAAGCTGAAGGAAAAAATTAATGCGACAATTGATGGCGAATTTCTAGATTGGTCCGATTGGGCTCAAAAGTATCCATTGAAACTAGCAGCCAATGAAGAATTTGACTTAATTTATTCCGCGAACTGGGCTGGATATAATGATCAGGCGTTGAAGGGCGGATTTTTAGAGCTAACGGAAGATATGCTGTCTAAATACATGCCGGAAACTTGGGAAATCATGCCGAAATCCAGCTGGGATCAAGCAAAGGTTGACGGCAAGCTATACATGGTACCACAGAACAGCGGAGAGTCCGTTGAGAAGCTCATCTTGTACCGTGAAGATTTGCGTGTAAAATATAATCTTCCTGCGATCGACAGTCCTGAAGCTTACGCGAATTACTTAAAGGCGGTTTCTGAAAATGAGAAGGGTATCGTACCCTTTACTCCAGAAACAGGTGATTGGAAGCTGCACAATTTAGATCGTATTTTGCTTAAGCAGCAAAGTGAGTGGAATATGCTTGATTTCGATCTTCCGATCGGATTTAAGCTGACAGATGAGACGGGCAAAATCTTCAATGTGTATGAAACAGAAGAGTTCAAGCAGTTGCTCTACTACTATAAGGATCTTGCAGATCATAATGCTTGGTCAAAAAACGTATTGAACAACAAAAACGATCACCAGCAGGATTTTAAAGAAGGCAAAACGGCTTCGATTACTCATAATATGGGTACGCTCGGTTCCTTGAAGGCGGCGATGGAAAGAGAAAACTCTCCATATAAAGCTGCACTTGCTGATATTACGCCTGCTAAGAAAAAGTCTCAAGCCGTTGCTACGCAAAATGGAACATCGGTTCATGCGACTTCGAAAAATCCAGAACGTGCGCTCATGTTCATTAACTTGATGCAAAATGATAAAGAACTTCATAATCTCGTGATGTACGGTATTGATGGCGTGAATTATGTAGCTGATGGCGACGATAAACTTAAGTCGACAGACAAGACTGCCAATTATACGGGCTTCTCCAACTGGAGCTTTAACTCGCCTCTCAATCGTACGGATGCGGCATTCCCAGAAGAGGCATCTGCCATGAGCAAAGCATGGGAAGCAACGGTATATCACTACCCGCTTGAAACCTTTGTATTCGACAACAGCAAAGTGAAAACAGAAGTGGCTAATGTGAGCAACGTCATGCTCCGTTATGCGATTCCACTCGAATACGGTGCGATTAAAGATGTAGATAAAGGCTTGGAAGATTTGCAGAAAAAAATCAAGGCTGCTGGAATCGATAAGATTATTGCAGAGGTACAAAGCCAAGTTGATGCATTCCTTGCAGCGCGGAAATAATTGAAAAAAAAATCAGCCCCCAGATTGTATCTGAGGGCTGATTTTCTGTTTGAAATATAAGATTGTATAAGTTTTCATCTTATAAGCCACTTATATTTAACGGTCAAAGCTGCTTTAGCGTCAAATAGACGCCGAAGGCGTTTTTGCTGCGGCAGCCGTTTTTTTCTCGCGAAATAACATAAAAAATAGCATAGATGCCGTGACATAGAGTGCTCCAGTTATGCTGAACGTGATGGCGTATCCCCAGTAGTAGCCATAGGTAGCAATGAGATGAGAATGAATGGGTCCCATCGTAGCCCATCCAAGCATAAAAGCTGTCTGCATACAGGAGTTGGCTAGGCTTTGCTTTTTTGCAGAAACCCGGTCGATCAAAATAGCCGATTGCAGCGGATTGGCCGCATTCATAAGCGCTTGTCTGAATAGAAAGCTTATAGAAGCGACGAGTAACAGGTTTGTAAAACCCGTTAATAGCAGGAATGGCAGCGATAAAGTTTGAAAAATAACGATCGCTTTCACTTGTCCAACTCGATTGGCGAGCGACGGGCCAATGAGCATAGAGATAATGGTCATGACTTGACCTAATGAAAGCAATAAGCTCATCGCACTAAGCGATATCGAGAACCGATTGGTGAAATACAAATTCAAATAAGGAACAACAAGACCCGATCCGATACCAATCAAAAGCTGTATGGAGGCGAACTTAATAATAAATGACATTTCTTTATTAGGATGTGCTGTTTGGTTTGAAGCAGGCTGCTCGCTTGTTGCTTCAACACTTTCCTTCTGGCTGCGCGCAGATTCCCTAATGGCTTGCAAAGGTAGAAATGCTGCCATTGTCGCTATACTGCCTGCAAGTAAAACGATTTTAAAAGAGAGCAGCTTACTTAGTCCTGCCGCCTGCATAATATCTGCAATGACGCCTCCGCCCAGGCTGCCGCCGACCTGCGAGGCGAGTACAAATGCTGAAAAAATACTGAAAATGCGCAGTCGATCTGCTTTTGCTACGTTTGTGGCAAGAAAGGGAATGGCAAGCACCTGAAAGATCGCAGCAAATAAGCCGGTCAGAACGGCCATTGTAAGTAAGCTGCTTTCTGTTTCAAATAATGAGCGTCCAGCGAGTACCACACCGCTGCAAAGAGCGCCAATGACGAGCAAACGCTTACGGCTGGCGCGATCGCCGAATAAGCCAATGGGAATGAAACATAACGCGGTTGCGAGTGATTGCATACTGACGATTTTTCCGCTCATGGCATCGGGGTAACCGAGCTCGTGGATGTACAAATTGTAGAGTACCGAGAACATGCCCGTACCGATTTGATATAACATGTTTGCTAGAAAAAATAAACGAATATTGCGGGACCAGCCCTGCCACTCTGTGGCGGTAGATTGAAAGAATTTCACGTAGATGCCTCCTGATGCTATACCAAACTACATTACTCCTCTGGCAACAGTAAATCAATCGGAAATTATTATGTAAGGAAAAATAAATAGAGTGCTGTTGTCTAATAGGTTGAAACCTAGGAGAGCAATTCCCTCCCTCGATCAATCATGATATGCTAAATGTACGACTTTAAAGATGAGGTGGGAGTTTTCTATGCAAACATTTGTAATGCTCGGCAGTATTTTGATGGTGCTGGCGGTTGCTATTGGTGCATTCGGCGCACACGCGCTGAAAAGCAAAATAACAGCGGATAAGCTAAAGGTATATGAGGTAGGCGTGCAGTACCATATTGCGCATGCATTAGGCTTGATATTAATTGGACTGCTGGTAGGACAGTATCCAGATGTTCAGCTTATCGTTACCGGAGGCTGGTTTTTGGTAGCGGGCATTATTTTGTTCTCGGGAAGCTTATATGTGCTGAGTGTTGCCAAAGCCCGGTTTCTTGGTCCAATTACACCGCTAGGCGGACTTTCATTTATGATTGGCTGGGTGCTTGTCGTTGTGGGTGTTCTTTAGGAGCATCTCTAACGAAATTGGATTTGGAATGAGTAAAGAGAGAATATCAAAAGAGTTAGGATCAAAAAAATGACACCAGCCCTATAGTGAAGTGCACCCCTTAGAATAGACATTGGAAAAACCCCTAGGTTATTCCGATGAAATTCTAGGGGGTGTATTTTTGTGGCGGTTAAAGGGCAAAAGTTTAAGCATTATGAAGATACAACGAAAGTGG